>CAZQIK010000121.1:0-5591 GCA_964593085.1 uncultured Spirochaeta sp. | reverse complement strand
AGGCTCTATTCCTTTCCGGAAACTGAGTCGGGGTGCGTCTCTCATGCCGGTCATGCCTGCTCCCTACCTGCAAAAATCAACAACAGTGGCTGCCGTCTCAGTATATGCAGGAGGTAGCTTGGGTGCAACGTGCCGGTTGGTCCGGCCGCCTACCGGGTGTCGGTCCGGGCACCTACCGCACCTCGGCGCGGCCCCCTACGGCTCGTTGAGGCTCCAGTCGTAGTCGTAGCGGGGCCGTGGGCTGTACTCTGCCTCCCGGTAGTTGCGTAGCTGCTCGGCAAGGTCGGGCTCGGCATACTCAAGCATGTGGGAGACCACCCCGGCAATATCGCCTTCGGTGCTCTGCGCTAAGCGGAAATCATCCTCATACCAGTCGAAGATGCTTGAAGCATGGAGTCGGACGCTAGAAAAGCGTGCACCCCGTGGGTGATTAATGTACTCACGCGCGGCTACATCGAACTGGTCTGGATAATTTTCTCCGCTGAACGGTACCGGATGTAGATTAGGGCAGCCCACCGCAGCGCAGTTGACCGCATAGTGAATGCGTGCATCCTGCCAGATTGGGCGGATAATTCGGTGCTCAATATCGTTCAAGCTCAGCTCCTCGCCCTCTACCCTTACCAGTTTTGCGTCCCAGGGGTGTCGATTGAATACCGGGCCGGAGATCTTAATATCTCGAATGGACTCAACCGGGTAGTGGTCCAGTATTAGGCGTACCGTTACGGCGTTGTACATGTTGAGCCAGTATGCCATTTGCTCATTGCGGTTTAGGCCCGAGACCCCAACGGACTCCAGCTGTGAGATGTAGCTGTCAAGCCTTTCGAGGTCTGGTTCCGAGACCTCGTTATAGCGTACGCGGTTCACGCCTGAGGCATGCTCGGTAACCAGGTAGCGTTCGAGGAACTCGGCCCAGGCGGAATGGTCTATAGTTTGGGTAGACCCCGGGTTGTGCGCTTCCCAGCGTGGCCAAAGCTCGGCTTGGGGTGCCGTCCATGCTGCAACGGTGCCAATGGTTAAGAAGGTGAGAACAAGCAGCGATATCCGCAGCTGTTTGCCTGGGACTGATTTTTTCTTCATTTTAGGTCTCCTGCAGAGTATTCTCTTTGTATATACAAGTACATCTATCTACGCTAAAAGTCCAGTAACAACCTTGTCTTTTCTATGCCCTTGTAGATACAATGGTTTTCGAGGACTATCAAGGTTCGCAACCACTGTGCTACGCTTGTGCCGAACAGGACTGGAGGAACCGTATGCTGGCTTGCTTTAAAGGATATCGTTGGCTCAGTCTACTTGGGGTTGCGTCGGTCTTGCTCATTTGGACCGTGGCTGCGGAGCTACGCATAGTCCCTGAGCTGTTCTTGCCGCACCCTCGGACGGTGGCGCGCACACTGGTGGACATTACGTTTACCGGGTATCGTGGCGGCAGCCTGCCCTACCATCTTGCCGCAAGCATGCGCCGGGTCTTGGCTGGCTTCCTGCTGGCTTTACCAACCGCCGTACCTCTGGGACTGGCCATGGGCTATAGCCGTCGCGTACGGGCGTTCTTTGACCCGCTCATTGAGTTTTACCGGCCCCTTCCGCCGTTAGCTTACTACACACTCCTTATTGTGTGGCTTGGTATCGGCGACGAGTCAAAGATAACGTTGCTATTCCTGGCCGCCTTTCCGCCCCTCTCCATTAGCGCGATGTCCGGCGTTGCAACGGTTCCTGCCGAACGCATACAAAGCGCTTTAGCGCTGGGTGCAAACCGGGTTCAGGTCTTTGGTCATGTAATATTTCCTTCGTGCCTGCCGTCCATTTTTACCGGCATGCGCGTCAGTATCGGTTTCACCTACACGACCCTGGTGTCTTCTGAAATCGTTGCTGCCACATCCGGGGTCGGTTGGATGGTACTGGATGCAGGTCGATTTCTCCGTACCGATGTGATTTTTGCAGGTATTTTTGTAATGGGTATTACCGGCCTTGCACTTGACAGAGTGGTGCGTCTGCTTGAGCGACGCATCGTCCCGTGGAAGGGCCTGGCGGAGTAAGAGCCGGATAATATGGAAACACAACAAAGAATAGAGGAGGCACACTGTGTCATTTCGAAATAGGCTACTTGGTTGCAGTTTTTGGGCGGGAGTCTTTATCCTTCTCACCGGTCTGGGTTTTGGCCCGCTTCACTCCGTGTATGCTGGCGGGGGTTCGGAGGCAACGCGAGAAGAAGTGGTTATCGGCTATCAGACTATTCCAAACGGGGCCATGGTTGCTAAACAGCTTGGATGGCATGAGGAACATCTCGGACGCCCGGTCCAGTGGGTGCAGTTCAACTCCGGCAGTGAGCTGAATGCTGCGGTTGCTTCCGGGAGTGTCGATATCGGTCTTGGGGGCAGTTCGACCACCGTATCCGCAATCGCGCAAGGGGTAACGGCGCGGGTGTTCTTCATTTACGATATTATTGGTGACAACGAAGCTCTTGTGGTGCGGACTGGCTCGGAAATATCAGATATCACAGATCTTGTTGGGAAACGTGTTGCGGCGCCCTTTGGGGCCACGACGCACTATCATCTGCTTGCCGCCTTGGGCGAGGCCGATGTGGATCCTGAATCAATGACAATACTCGATATGACAACCGGCGATATCTTAGCTGCCTGGCAACGCGGCGATATCGATGCTGCATTTGTCTGGGAGCCAAGCCTCTCGGCATTGTTGGAGCTTGGAGGAGATGTGCTTATTACAAGCGGCGAGCTTGCGGAACAGGGGTATCTGACTGGTGACATAGGAATTGTACGTGAAGGATTTGCTGCGCGTAATCCCGAGCTTGTTGTTCGCTACCTTGAGACTGAGCTGCGGGCAATTGAACTCTACCGCGAGGATCCTCAAGCGGCTGCTGCAGCCGTTGCTCGGGAGTTTGACATGTCGGAGGCTGAGGCGGCGCGTCAGATGGCTGGCTTGCAACTACTTTCCGGTGCCGAACAGCTTGGGAGTGAGTATCTTGGAACCAGCGCCGCACCGGGCGGTCTGGCGGAGGTGTTTTATGCTACGGCGGAGTTTTTGGTGGAGCAGCAGACTATAGGACAACTGCCGGACATAGAGGTGTTTCGCAACGCTATTGATGCATCTTTTCTTGAACGTGCAGTAAGCGGATTAGAGGAATAAGGGCTGTCCCCCGAATCAGCCATGAGCAACGAGCCTGTTCTACAGCTAAAGAATGTCGAGTACTCATATAGTGGCCGTAGTGGCATGGTGCCAGCGGTGGAAGGGCTAAGCCTGGATATAGAACCCGGGTCTTTTCTCTCCATCGTTGGGCCTTCTGGCTGTGGTAAGTCTACGCTGCTGCGGTTACTTGCCGGTCTTCTTTTTCCCGACAAAGGCGAGGTGCTCGACGAGGGGCAGCAGGTAACCGGGCCCAACCCGCGCCGAGGCATTGTTTTTCAAAAGCCGCAGCTCTACCCGTGGTTAACTGTTGGAAAGAACGTAGAGTTTGGCCCAAAAATGCGCGGGCTGCCGCGGGTGGAGCGTAAAAAGCTCGCCGCACAGTATGTAGAGATGGTCCGGCTCACTGAGTTCGCCAAGAGTTATCCGTATGAGCTGTCCGGCGGCATGCAACAACGGGCCGCACTTGCGCGGGTTTTGGCTAACGACCCTAAGGTACTGCTTATGGATGAGCCCTTTGGCGCACTCGATGCGCTCACCCGCGAGCACCTACAGGATGAGCTGCGCGAGATCTGGCGCAGCACCGGTAAGACAATCGTGTTGGTTACACACAGCGTGGAAGAGGCGGTATACCTGGGAACACGGGTGCTTATTCTTAGCGACCGACCTGCCCGCACGCTGGCCGACATCCCGGTCAAGTTCAGTACAAATGGGACGCGCGGGCTTGGGCGTGAGGTCAAGGCGCGGCCGGAGTTTATTCAGGTGCGCGAAGAGGTGCTGCGCTACGTCTGGACTTAGGACGCGTTGAGCGCAGCCTATACTCATGTTTGGACGTGTTAGGCTTGGCCTGCTTCGTCTGCGTCCGGCACCTCGTCTGCGTCTGGCACGTCGACGGCAATTTTTTTACGCGCAAGTGCACGACGCGCCACAATGGTCACCCGTCCGGTTGCCACGACGGTGGCCAAAAGCCCGACAGCATAGAGTGCCCACTCAGCGTTTGATGTGCTCCCGCCTGAGCTACCAAGCTCGGCAAGTCGGCGCACCAGTGATCCAATGTAGGAATACAGCAAAACGCCGGGGAGCATGCCGACAAAGGAGGCCAGCACGTAATGTGGTGTGCGTACTTTTGTGAGCCCATAGACGTAGTTCGATATGCTAAAGGGCACCAACGGTGAGAGCCGTAGCAGGAATACCAGCCGCCACCCTTCATGTTCCACTGCCTCATCAACTGCCGCAAGCCGCGGGCTTGACTGTACCTTTGCCGCAACCCAGCCGCGCAGCAGTGTACGTCCAAGGAGAAACGCCACGGTTGCTCCGGCTGTAGCGCCAACTGCAGTGAACACAGTTCCGCGAGCCACCCCAAAGACCGCCCCGGCACCAAGTGTGAGAATAGAGCCTGGAATTACGAGAACGCACACCAGAATGTACATGCCTATATACACAACTGGACCTATTGCACCAAGGCTGTCGACCCATGTTAATGCTGCCTGCAGGTAGCGTGGCGCCTCAAGGAGGTAGCCAGCCACGAAAAGTGCAGTTACGGCGGCGAGCACAAGAACAACGCGTAGATTCCCTGTCGATTTATTCATGATTAACCTCCATAGTAGGGCCGGTTCCGCGGTAGCGGAAAAGGGTGCGCAGCACGCCACGTACTCGCGAGTTGAAGAGCAGCGGGGAGCGTTCGGCCGACACGACTTTCCCGTAGACCTCGTTCATGGTGGGATAGGGAAGCATCCCAATGCTGAGATCTTTGAGCTTGCGTCGACCACGTACCGCTGCAATAGCGGTGGGTAGCAACTCCCCGGCACCCGAGGCAACAATCTGCACGCCAAGTACGCGGTCCTTGTTGTCGAGCACGATCTTCATAAGCCCCTCGGTGGCGCCCTCGGCATGGGCCCGGTCCACCGCGGCAAAACTCTGGCGCACAATCCGCGTCGTCAAGCCTGCCGACTGTGCCGAGTCCTCACTATGCCCAATTGACGCCAGCTCCGGCTCGGTATAACTCACCCAGGGTACGGTGCGGTAGTCAATTTTGCCCCCGGCATGCAGCGCAATTCTACGAACCGCCAGCGACCCTTCAGCTCCGGCGACATGGGTAAACGGAAAGGCACCGTTGGCATCACCCACAACGTAGATGTGGGCTCTGCTGCTCTGGAGCTTTTCGTTAACCGCGATATAGCCACCTCGCCCCGCCTCGATGCCTGCGGCCTCAAGATTAAGTTCATTAGTATTTGCTGTGCGACCGGCTGCTACTAAGATCTGCTCAGCTTCAACGACCTGGTTTCCTTGCGGCCCGCTCAGTGAGAGTTGTTTTGTGCCGCCCGCGGTGCTCACCTGCTCTACCTTTGCCCCCGGAATAATGGTAATACCCTCGCTTTTCAGGCGCTTAGCCACGACCTCGGCAAGCTCGGCGTCGTCGCGGGGTAAAATGCGGGGCGCCATGTCTACGAGTGTCA
>CAZQIK010000120.1:0-5601 GCA_964593085.1 uncultured Spirochaeta sp. | reverse complement strand
TTCAGCATGCACTTGACCACGGAGAGCTGCCGGATGCCGTAATTGGAGCGTATCCGAACGTCGCAGTGATTTTAACACAGGGCTGGTGTCCGCAGTGGAAATCTATGGATACGTGGCTCACGGCCGCGGCGCACAAAGCAGAACCTCAGGCATATGAACTCTCCGTACCCTGTTTCGTATATGACAAGTCGCCGTTATTCAAGAAGTTTCGAAAGTTCAAAGAAAAAGTATGGGGCAATCATCACGTTCCTTACGTACGCTACTACAAAGATGGAAAACTGTTTGATGAGACCAACTACCTGCCCTCACAAGAGTTTTTTGATCGATTTGCCTCACACAACGACGTTCACGCTACAGCCGCAAACGCGCTCGAGGACGTCTAACACATGCAGCAGCAGAACACCGTTAACCTCGGTAGAGCGTTACCATACCGAGATATATTCCCCCAAATTGATGACTCTGTCTTCTGCGCTCCAGGAAGTTACATTATTGGTGACGTAACAATAGGGGAAGGATCCAGTATTTGGTACCACTCACTGCTGCGTGGCGATGTCCATTTCATTCGGGTAGGAAAAATGACCAATATTCAGGACGGATGTGTGTGTCATGTAACCCACGAAACACACCCGTTGATTATTGGTGACCAAGTGACGATCGGTCACCGAGCGGTGATCCATGGCTGTACGGTTGAAGATCTATGCCTCATTGGTATTGGCGCCATAGTACTTGACGGGGCAGTGGTTGAAACAACTGCAATGGTTGCAGCCGGGGCGGTGGTGACACCCGGAATGCGTGTGCCAACCGGGACGCTTGTGGGAGGTGTACCTGCCCGCGTGCTGCGCGACCTGCGTGCAGATGAGCTGGAAAACTTTGCCGCATCGGCCGAACGCTACCAAAAGTATGCAGCAGAGACTCGTAAGAGCCTGCAGCCGCCTACCCTTTAGCGCCTTTAACGGCTGCAGCATAGAGTTCAGTACGCTATGAATGCCACATCTAAACACGCAGCTCCTCAGGTAGTTCAAACTCAACCCCAATAGAGCGATAAGCGCCCAAGACAATTAAGCGCGTGGTATACATTGCGATATCGTGGGCAGTACATGGCAGATCGTTGTCAACCCACCACTTGGCAATTGCCAGTACCGTAGTCGAGATGGAGTACACGGCGAGATCTATTGGAACAAGTGTTTTGCTAAGACGCGTGCTCTCGGAATGTCGCACCAGCTCGATCCGCTCTTGAAAAAGGGCGTCGATATGGCGTTGCATGCGTTCGCCAAGCTCCGGTACACCGCGCTTACCAAGCATAACTCGATAAAACTGTGCGTATTCCCATACATGTTCGAAAAAAACAAGGGCGTTGCTTGGAGGCTCATGCAGCGAGATTCGCCAGTCTGTCAGTGGTGGCTCGGAGCGCTCGTTTAGATCGTCCATTATTTCATCCATGCCCCGCATGAGTAGATCGTTTTTATCTTCGTAGTGGCGATAAAAAGTAACACGGTTGATCATTGCCCGCTCGGTGATGTCCTTCACCGTTACCGAGTCGTACCCCTTCTCAGTCGTAAGTTCAATGAGGGCCTTCCAGAGCAGCTTCCGGGTGCGCCGCACCCGTAGCTCCGGTTGCTTTTTATCCACGCTGTACTCCTTATAGCCGGGCTCCACTGCAACTCCCACAGTAACGCCGGATAGCTAATTGCTGCAATGGTTTCCGTTTTACCGGATCTTCAGGAAGGCTCCGAAAAGACCAAAAGTAATAAGAAGCTGGATAATAGCAAACTTTACCAGAACTTGAGCGTTCGACCACTGACGATACTCACGCATGTGGTCATGCAGCGGAAACCGAGTATTATGCAGAATGCGAATGTTGAGAAAGCGAAGCAATGCCACTTTCAACAGTCCAGTACCACCGTTTACCAAAAGCACCGAGGAGACAATAAAAATAAGCAGCGGGTTGCCGGTGATCATAATTGAAACGCCGATAAAAAAACCGAGGGCACGAGAACCCGCGTCTCCCATCATAACCCGACTGGGATACGCATTGAACCACAGGTACGCGGCTAAGCAACCGGCCAAGGTGAAAACCATAACCGCCCAGCGTGCACCATAGGCATAGTGCGGAAGCAGGAGGTAGCGGGCAACATCCGAATGCCCGACCACAAAGTACATGATGATCCCCAGACTCACAAGCCCAAGCATAACCAAACTTGCTGAGAGGCCGTCGACCCCGTCCGAACAGTTGGTGATATTAATTGAAGCCCAGATCAGCACGGTAGCGACCGCCATGTATACGGGTATTGGTAGCTGCAAAATAGTATTCGTGAACGGTAACCAGATGCTTCGGTCATTACTGAGAACGAGAACAACTGAAGCGGCAACTGCCATAAGAAGGTCCAGAACCCCTTTCTTGTATTCGCTCCAGGACTGTTCACTGCGATCATCAAGATAGCCGGACATCATAACCAGCAGCACCAAAACTAATACCGCAAGTTGAGCGGCGCCGAAAGGTACCATCAGGAGGGAAACAAACACAAATATCGGTATAAAGATAAGACCCGCGCCTGTTGGCTTGCCAACCGCCTTACCCGAATCAACAGCAAAATTACGCCCTCGGTCTTGCGGCAAACGGTGCATGAGTCGTGGCAAGAACACGAAGGTTAAGATAAACCCTAAGTAGAGACCCAAAATAATGAGTATTGCATAAGACTGAAGGAGGCGGAACGGACCAAAAACCTCAGTTAACTCGCCGCCGATCCAATAAACCATAGGCCGGTAGACCTCCCCAGAGAATTTTTTTGTGAGGCCGCCGTAGCGGACGGCAGGCCAAAGACGCAGTTACACCAGTTGTCTCGCATCCTCAACCATCGCCGTGAGTACTTCTGGACGCCGTTTCACAATATCTTCCCGAACGTGAAGGAAAGTCTTCATGAGAATACTGTCCAGCAGCCGAAGCTCGGAAGGTCGCACCTCGCCTCCAATGATGTAAGACCCGAAGCAATGAGTATACAACCAGTCCGGAAAGGATGCTACGAGTTGCCGGTTGGCAGCCTCACCCTCGTAAAGGCATGAGATAAATAACCCAACATGCTTCTCCAACAGTTCACTTTGATATCGTGTGCAGAACCGCTGCACCTCATTTTGAATCCGCCCCGCGTAAATTGAACCGCCGACAAATACGACATCGTACGACGAGATATCGACATTCTTCGTCTCGCGCAGGTTGTGAGCGGCAGAGCCCTCGCCAAATGCTTCCTTAAGCTCTCCTGCAAAGCGTTCTACAGTGCCATACTTGCTTGCATAGACAATAATTACGTTCATGTCCCTTCCTCTACGCTCTTTTTGACGTGATACCAGCGGTTTCGAATGTAGAGAGCAATGTCAATAGAAACCATGGTTCCGTTAAGTATATACAGAAAAATTACTGCATCATAGAGGAAGAAGACTTTATGCAGAACTCCAGAGATGTAGCCAATTAATAGGGCAACCAAGAATACTAAGCTCTTTGACCCCACCTGTCGTGATGTGTACGACTTATGTATTGAAAAGGGCCACGCCATTCCAAAACACACCAACATGATAATCTCGAAAATACTCACCGTGGACGCTCCTGCCGGAAAAGCTATCCGAAAAGTACCGCTATGTAAACATGAAGCACAGCACATAAGAACCCAGAATCTCAACCATCCAGCCGGTGATACTGCGAACGTATACGCAGTACTTTCGAAAGCGCTTCTTTGTAGCTGTCAAACATGGTATACGCGAGCAGGTCTTCTTCAACAGTCACGCCGTCGGCACGCTCAAAGCAGGCAATCGGATTGCGCAATAAGGCATATATATCCTCATACCCAAGCCCTTGTGCATGTAAATACCGTGCATAACTGAGCTCTTCCATCTGGGCACGTCGTCCGTCCGAGAAGCAGAGGTACCCAAGGCCATCGAGAATGCCTTCGAAAGGTCCCTTGCTGTAATGAAACAGTCTGCTAGGCGGCGTGTGTTTGTCAACAAGCCCTGCCTGGGCCAGTGCACTTGCCATCTCACCAGCAAGCACCTTAAAGTGTGAGAAGCCAAGTGAGGTACGGAACATCATTACTGCGATATCGGTGTTTCGACTGTTTTTGTGAAGTATAGCGGGTAGGTCATAGTTAACTATGTACAGATCTTGCACGAGTTTCACCGTTTGACCGTTCATGGACAGCATACGATCGGTCGGCACCCAGGTCTGGAACAACTCATTTGGGCGCATATTAAGCCGCTTGAGTGCTTCAAAGGACCCAACGATATCGGCCTTCTCAAACGAGGTATCGAAATATGCGGCGAAGCGTTCAGACATTTCTGGCGTGAATGCTTTCCTACCGTGAACCGCAAAATACAACTTAAGCTGATAATGGTTCTCTATGATGTGTTGGTCAAGAATGTACGTCCCAGGCATGTTGGCCAGGTAAACAAGTTTCAGCTTCTGTTTATAGTCAGGATGGTGCTCCACAACCTTGAGCATAGTACTCTCAACCAGGACCCCGTTTGACTCTGGTCGAAGGTACACAAATATATCTTGCTCATGTGCATCATCACTGGGCCCGGGATAAGGAATGAGAACCTGAGGAAGATCAGTCGAGGAACTTTTCATCACCTAAATTCTATTATACGCCTTTTTTTCAGCTTGCGAAAGACTAGTCCAGGTCGCCAGCCGTTCGTAGTAGATCAAGATCTAGTTCGATGACGGCACATGGAACCGTTACGCCCCAGTTTTCAAGCACCTGCGGGTGAATCTCGCCTATAACTCCCACTCGTTGCCCCTTAACCAGCAAAGCCGCAACTCGTCCCGCTAAGAAACGGGGATCATCGACCACACTGGGTTCGTACTCGAGACCAAGATAAAAGAACAAGGCTGCAGCCTGCGAACTTACCAGATTAAAGCCTGCTTCTGCATCGGCGACCACGGCGCCCAGAGCAGTCACGGTACGTGATCCGTAGTTGTTGGTGGCGTCCCGGACAGCAACTTTACCGACCTCAAAAATGTGGTGCGGGTACACAGCGTGGGCTGAGACGCTCTCGGCCCCGAGCAGCTGCGGAATTATGGAAGGACGCACAAACTCAAAGTTCTCGCTCATGGGGTTAGCAATACGCACGCAGTCCCCGTTGGCGGCAGCGCGCTGTTCATTAGGATACATGTTGTCAATGAAATCACGCTGGCTACCGAGGTAGTTAAAAATCATTTCCTGATAGCCCATGCCGACTAGTAGTGTTTTGACCTCTCGTGCGAAAATCTCGGACTCGGTGAGACGCCCAACCGTGAAATCCTGGGGCGGCTCCGACGGAAAAGCCTCCATGCCATAGCCGATCATTACGTCCTCAACTACATCGACAGGATGGAGAAAGTCGTTACGATACTCCGGTGGATACGCCGTGATACGGCCGGAAACTGTTTCCGCACGAACGCCCATCTTGCTCAGCCTTTGCACCGCTTCATCTTCGTTAAGCTCTGCTCCTAAAAGTCGCTCGGCATCACCCAGCTCGAAAGTCACCGGTTTCTGAAAATACAAGGGGGTAACTACGCTGCGCCCAAAAGGAGTGTCATAAGGGTACTCAACCGCAACAGGATGTATCGTGTAC
>CAZQIK010000119.1:0-5609 GCA_964593085.1 uncultured Spirochaeta sp. | reverse complement strand
CAGCACTGTCGGCACCACCAGAGTACGCAATAGCAAGTGTTTGAGCCGGATCAATTTCGAATTTTTGCAGTGAGCTGAGCAATGCAGCCTTCGGATCAAGCGCCTCGTCTGTTACAGTCATTCATAACCTGTTCGAGATCACCATCAAGTGCCGCGCGAATAATCTCGCTCGCACGACGGTATGCTACTTCAAGTGCACCAGCTTCTTGTTCCCCCGGTGTGCCGAGCACGTGGTCAACTACACTCTCGCCCCGAGAAGGCCGCCCAATACCGATGTAAAGGCGATAAAACTCGCTACTCTCGGTCGCAGCAACCACCGACTTGAGGCCGTTATGCCCGGCAGTTCCGCCACCACGTTTTAGTCTAACACGTCCACATTCTAAATCAAGGTTGTCGCACACTACCAGCATCTTATCGGGCCCAGCATTATGACGCGACATCAAGCGTGGAATAACCTCTCCACTGCGATTCATAAAAGTGAGAGGTTTCACAAAAACAACCGGCCCGTGTAGGCCGGTTGTGAGACGAGCGTGTTCGTAATGCGCAAAGAGTGGTTTGCGAAAAGAAATATTGTAGTGGGCCGCACACGCCTCCACCGCTCGAAAACCAACGTTGTGTCGGGTCGATGCGTATTGGACACCAGGGTTTCCCAGCCCGACCACCAAAGAAAGTGCCAACTACTCGCTCTCGGCTTCTTCGCCTTCTTCTTCTGAAGCTTCGCCTTCTGCGATTTCTGCGCCTTCTTCCTCTTCGGAGACCTCTTCCTCTTCAATGCGTGGTTGCGTAACCATAACAAGCACTTGATCAAGGTTACTGAGAATCTCGACGCCCTTTGGAGCAGTTATGTCGCCCGCGTGAATAGCGTCACCGATCTCCAGTAGCGAAATGTCAATAGTGATGTGGTCAGGGATATCCATCGGTAAACACTCAATCTCAAGCTCACGCGTCGGAGTTTCGAGTACGCCACCCTCGCGCACACCTTTAGGTGAGCCCTCGGTTTCAATATGAACGTTCGTATGTAACAGTTTGCCGCGCTCGAACTCGTAGAAATCTACATGCCTTACCACACCGGTGAGAATATCCTGATCATAGTCCTTAATCAGACACTCGCGTCCTTTTCCGTCAATAATTACGCTAACGATCTGGCTTTCTGAAATAGTCTTAAAGGCTCGACCAAACTCGTGAGCATCAATGGTGATGGACACCGGTTCGTCATGCCCATAAACGATACCCGGGATCTTTCCAGCTCTTCGTAATCTGCCAGCAGCCCCTTTCTTTCGTTCAGTACGCTCTGTTGCAGCGAGGGTTCTTTGCTCCATTATCTATGCTCCTTGTTGCACCGTCTCGGCTCATGTTGATATTTCTGCCGAGCAAGAAATGTTGTATCTGGGGCGGCAGGATTCGAACCTGCGCATGCCAGGACCAAAACCTGGTGGCTTACCACTTGCCGACGCCCCAAAGTGTTGTTGCCCGTGTTGCCTTGGATGACCGGCCGCTCGGTCTAATCTTCGTTAAGAGCTACGCCACCTTCGGTTAGCACCTCATCCGGTGCTTGCCGAAAGGCCTCAAGGATCCGATTTTGCAGCTCATTACGAAAGTCGGAGTTGATTGGATGAGCTACATCCTTATACTCTCCCGTTTTCGTTTTGCGGCTTGGCATTGCGATGAAAACACCGGTTTTGCCTTCAATAACCTTGACGTTGTGTATTACAAAACACTCGTCAAATGTTACGGTTACATACGCCTTGAGCTTGCCCTCGGCGTTTACCTTGCGGATGCGGATATCCGTGATCTGCATACAGCTGCTCCTTCGGGCTCGGTGCTCTTCTTAGGCCGCCCACTCCACACTCCCGGGGTTTAGTTGCGTACAACCACCACAAGCATTCAATTCACGGCAGTTGCCTATTATACGAATAATGCGCCATCTGTCAAACCTCAATGCCCAAACTCTTGCGTTTTTTGACAATTGACAGAGTCAATACGCATTGATTATTCTCATCATCGAGGTGCTGCGAATGTCCATAGATGAGGATAGCTCCCCCGATTTTGAGGATGACTACGACGAGTTCAATGAAGAGCCGTTTATCGAGGACACATTTGACGAGTTTGGTGATGGATTTGAGCCGGAGGATCCTGTAGAAGATTTTTTCTCGGACGATGACTACGAAGATGTGGATTACGAGGGTGGGCTCGACGACTGATACAGGACGCGTGCCTCAAACCACAATCGCTCCAAGTCGTAAAATGAACGCATTTCATGACTCATGAGGTGTATGACAATGGGACCGCAATCAAACAGAGTCCAACCGGATTCTTCAAGCCGCTTGTGTCTTTGACGTGGTTCGAGCCCAAACTCTGAGAGATAGTCCCTGAGTCTTCTGGCCAGTCCTCGCAGTCGGCCTGAACTGTCTGCTGTTGTAATAACAAAGTAGTCAGTAAAACCGCAGTTTGGTGCAAGATCTAAAGCACATGTGTTTTCCCCGCCTTGCTCATCTAAAAGCTGCGCAATGGCATATGCATGCTCACGAAAATTATTACTGTCTGACATATCGTCCGTCAAAGTCCTTTCCTAATAGTACCGTCACATCCACGATTGGTCCTTCGCCCTCCCTCACTTGGGTAAGGACACGCTCGGCTCGAATGATATCGGCTGTTCGCTCTGCGTGCATTCGCTCGGTACCACGACTAATGATCAAGGTGTTCTCTACTCCGATGTTTCCGCGTTCCCAATAGCTCGTACATCGAAGCCATGTGACTCAAACAAATCCTGTGTTCGGCGAGCAAGGCCGGTTTCCCCGGTACCGTTAAGAATCTCGAGCGCAATCACTGCACCCGAACCGGGAACCTGTTGTTCGGAGGACAAAGAGGCTCTCACCTGCCTTACCGTTTCACGTAGCCATTGTCCTTCAAAGTGTGGAAAGAGCAACTCTTGCTCCACCCCATTAACTTCGACGCTACGTACTGTGCCTTGCACCCGACGAGTGACAACTTGTTCGGGTTTGAAATCTGCAAACACATCTACCAAAGAGCGTACGGCTCGTCGATCTAAATTAGTTTCAACTGCACCGACAAACATGTTTGCGACCTCATCATTGTCAATCACATTGGAAAGGCTTCCAAGCATAGAAATTGCACGGCCAACGAAACTCTGGCGACGAGCTACTCGCTCAACATCGCGTTCACCCAGTTCTGTAAACTGCACGTAGTCTCGCGCCTTACGGCCATCAAGAACAACATTCCCACTAGGAAACAAAGCAGGAACACCCGAGTCGTCATCGCTTACTGTGGCCGCAATGAAAAGCGGCAAACCCTCAGCCAAATCAACCACGCGCTCGAAACCTTCCCCATCCATAAGAATATAGTAGGGCAACTCTGTTCCCAGCAATAAGCTCACTTGCCTGCGATAGGCATCGATATCCCCTGCAGTGAAGGCCGAATCAATGCGGTCCACACGGTCAAGACCACTTAGAATAGTTCCTGTATCACCAGGTACATCTATAAGACTTCCCCGCCCGGTGCTTGGCGCGTAGAGGAAGGCCTGAGTAAGCACAGGTTGCTCATCCTCGGTAATGACAAAAAGGAGACCGAGATCCTGATTGTTTTCCACTCGTGAACTAATTTCGTCGGTCTGAACCTGGAAGTACAGGATCAGTGACGCAACCGCCACTACAAGCACAATGAGAAAAACAAAAACAACACCCGCGTCTAGTTGTCGCTCGCTCTGTGCGCCCATGTAATCTCCCGATTTTGCGTGTAGAGCTCACAAACTGCGGTACAGTCCGTTCTCTTCTATATAATTAAACACTGCCGGAGGTACAAAATCACGGTAGTTGCGCCCCTCGGCAATGCGGCGGCGAATATCCGATGAAGATACCGGCAGCGGAGAGTTATCAATGAGATGATACTCTTTTATGGTATCCGACTCAACCGAGCCGCCACGAGTAACGATCACGAGCTCTACCAAATCAAGCAATCGATCGGCCTGCTCCCAGCTGCCGAAGTCGGCACATAAATCATCTCCGATAATCAGCTTCGGTTTAGCAGCCTGCGGAAACTCATTCAGCACTCGCTCAACTGTTTCAATAGTGTATGATACGCCGCCGCGATATATTTCCCAGTCCAGCACCGAGCAACCCGGTCGGCCTTGGAGCGTAAGTTCGAGCATAGTTAGCCGAGCCTCCGCGGACGCTTGTGGAGCCTCATTTTTGTGAGGCGGCTGGTACGCAGGGACAAAAAACACCTGTTCTATGTCTAAAACGTCCCTGGCCTCCTCAACAATGAAGAGATGCCCTATGTGGACCGGGTCAAAGCTACCACCAAAGATGGCTATTCCGGACTGCATCTAGTTCGCCTCTCCCTGTGCCTCTGAACCAACCAGGTGTAAGAATGCACGAACCAACTCGGGAATGCCATGACGTGTAGCCGCCGAGACGCCAAACACCCACTCACCCGGTAACGCTACCCGTAAGGCCTCAAGCGCCTTGCCGTCCAGATCCAGATCCGTTTTGTTGGCCACCACGATTCGCGTTCGCGTTGCGAGCTCTGGGTAGGCACTGCCCAGCTCATGTTGCAGAAGCGCAAACTGCTCTGCGGTGTCCTCACGTTCCAAGTCAAGGACGAACGCCAACGCTGCGCTCCGCGACACATGGCGAAGAAAAACAGTCCCAAGTCCGGCACCGTGAGATGCACCCTTAATAAGACCTGGGATATCAGCCAGAACAAGCTGTTTGTCGTCGTACTCCACCACACCAAGATTCGGCGTCGTCGTAGTAAACGGATAATTTCCGATACGTGGCCGCGCACGGCTGAGCGCGGCCAGAAGGCTAGATTTACCCGCGTTGGGGATTCCCACAAAACCGATATCCGCAATCAGCGAAAGCTCGACACGTATGACCCGCGTCTCTCCAGGCTCCCCAGGCTGTGCCAGTCGTGGCGTCTGGTGGGTAGAAGACTTGAAGTGGGTATTACCTTTTCCACCTCTGCCTCCGCGCAACAGTACCAGTCGCGAACCCTCGAGCGTAAGATCGGCCAGCAGTTCACCGGTTTCGGAGTCCTTAAGGAGCGTCCCGGGAGGAACCGCAATCTCTACCAAGTCACCGTCGCGTCCGTGTCGGTTCTTGCCTTCGCCCGGACGTCCGTTCTCGGCAGCATACCGCCGCTGCATAGTGAGGTGTGAAAGTGTTTTCAAATTACTACGCACAACAAAAACCGCGTCGCCACCCCGTCCGCCGTCTCCGCCGTCGGGACCGCCACGCGGCCTATATCGTTCACGCAAGAACGACACGCAACCAGGGCCGCCGTCTCCGGATACTACTTCTATATCTGTCTGGTCAACGAAGCGATTCAAGGTCCCTCGCTTCATCGTGTCCTACACGAAGGTGAAACAATTACGTTCCTACACAGTTCTTATTGACCGGTTTCAACAACCGGGTCAATAGAAATGATCTTCTTCCCCTTACGGTTAGAGAACACAACGCTACCATGACTTTTGGCAAAAAGCGTGTCGTCTTTACCACGGCCAACAAAAGCCCCAGGGTGGAATTTTGTACCGCGCTGTCGCACAATAATGGAACCGGCAGTAACAAGTTCACCACCATAATGCTTTACAC
>CAZQIK010000118.1:0-5614 GCA_964593085.1 uncultured Spirochaeta sp. | reverse complement strand
GGCCGATCTTTTCTTAAGCATTGGGACTTCAGCATTAGTTTATCCGGCTGCCATGCTGCCACAGACGGCTGTCCAGTCGGGAGCCACCGTCGTGGAAATTAACCCTGAGGAAACACCCCTTTCGGCGATGGTGCATTTTTCTATTCGCGGAACAGCTGCCGATGTGCTCCCTCAACTAGTAGATTAAAGATATGAGTGAACTATGCGACATAAAATGCACGCCGTGCAAAGGTGGCGAGCCGCCAATTGGAGAAGAAGAGCTACAGCGCTCTTTAACGCAGATCCCTGAATGGAACGTGATACACGAAGGTGAAGTACGCAAACTGACCCGTGAGTTTCGCTTTAAGAACTTTCAGCAGGCGATGGAGTTTGGCAACCGGGTGGGTGAGCTTGCAGAGGAACATAGGCATCATCCGCTTCTGTGCATCGAGTGGGGCCGCACGACCGTAACCTGGTGGACGCATGCAATAGAGGACCTCCACCTCAATGACTGCGTCATGGCGGCCAAGACCGACCTCGTGTAACACCGCACCGGGTCAGTAGCTTGTGGCTGCTCCGCCAACACGTTCAAGTGCCTGATCGATATCGGCAATAATATCTTCCACCGTCTCGAGTCCCACGGAAATACGGACAAGCCCCGGGGTAATGTTGACCGCGGCTCGTTCTTCCGCGCTGAGCTTGGAATGCGTCGTAGAGGCGGGGTGAGTTGCTATGCTGCGACTGTCTCCGAGGTTCGAACTAAGGGTGATCATCTGCAGAGCGTCCAGAAATTGAGTGCCAGCCGTGTAACCCCCAGCAAGTTCCAATGTGACAATACCACCACCGTGGCGCATCTGGCGTTTTGCAAGCTCCACTTGTGGATGACTCTCAAGGAAGGGGTAGTTCACCGCGCTGAGTTTCCGGTGCCCCTGTAGATGTCGGGCAAGTGTTAGGGCGTTTTCGCAGTGTCGCTCCATGCGGACCGCAAGTGTCTCCAGACTTTTCGACAGCACCCAGGCATTGAACGGCGACATAGAAGGACCGGTCTGGCGGCCAAAGAACTTTACCTTGTCTATTGCCTCACAATTTCCCAGCACCGCACCGCCAAGTACTCGTCCCTGTCCGTCAATGAACTTAGTTGCAGAGTGTGTGACGATATCTGCACCATACTGTGCCGGAGTTTGAAGATACGGCGTGGCAAAACAGTTATCGATGTTCAAGAGCAGCCCATGCTCCTTCGCCAGGTCTCCAAGAAACTCAAGATCCACCAATGCCAGTCCCGGGTTAGAGGGCGTCTCGGCCATGAGCATTTTCGTACTGGGCTTAATAGCCGCCTTCCAGCTGGCATGATCACTTGGATCCACGTAGCTATGCTCAATCCCCCAGCGAGGGAGGATCTGGGTGAGAATTTGGTGAGTCGACCCAAAAAGTGCACGCGAGGCGACCACGTGATCCCCTGCGTTTAAGAAACTGGCCAGCCCTGCAAACATTGCCGCCATTCCGCTTCCTGTAGCAACGCCTGTTTCGCAGCCTTCCAGTTTCGCCAACTTTTGAATGAATTCGTCAACATTCGGGTTGCTGTAACGCGAGTAAATTGCGCCTTCGACCTCGTTGGCAAACAGTGCTCGCGCATGTTCAGCGTCTTCAAAAACAAAACTTGAGGTGAGATATATCGGCACCGCGTGTTCCCGGTGCAAGCTGCGTTCAATTTGGCCGCGTATTGCTTCAGTCTCAAAATGTTCGTTCATGGGCGTGGGCCTCCAGTCGTGGTCCGGTTGTAGCTTCTGTGAACGAGTGTTTCACACCCGTGTTGCAGCATCCTCTTGAATTTCTCGCTCTTGTGCAAGAATGTCCACCACAGAATTTCAAACCACGGAAGACCTTAATCGGAAAGGTAGACCCCAACAACAAAACGCGTTACCCTACCGCTATGGGTGCTTTATGAGTAATGCACATGGCTATAGTAAACGCTCCAGTTCGGGAGCCCAGTTCAGCGGACAGCGTTCGCGCGGCCTGGTTTTTGGAGCGATAGTAACATTATTCTTCCTCGGATACCTTGGCCACCTGTTTTCACTTCAAGTTATCGAAGGACAGTTTCACGCTACGCGGGCACTATCGCTATCCAGACGAGGCGCCACTCTTGCAGCTCCTCGCGGTGAAATCTTTGATCGTCATGCCGACAAGCCAATTGCCGGGAACCGAACATCCTTCACTATTCAACTCAATCCTGCCCGTGTGCCAAACGGTCAACACGCTGAGCTCTTTTCCGATCTTGCTGAGGTGTTGGATATCCCGGTTGCACAGCTCAATGATCGGGTTCCGCCGTCAAGTTACCATATTCACCAAGAAATTGATGTCCTGACGTGGGCCAAGATGGAAAAGGTTACACACCTTGCGGAACACATACACGAGTTCCCCGGGGTGTCCTGGATCACTACTCCGGTTCGCACCTATCCCGAGTCGGAGACCATGGCTCACCTGCTGGGGCATGTGGGTCGCATTACGTCACGCGAGCTCCAGGTCCTGTACAACGAAGGTTACCATTCCAGCTCAATCCTGGGGAAAAGCGGGATTGAGCAGCAGTATGATCAACAACTCCAAGGTATCGATGGCCGTAGAATTGGTATCTTTGATGCCCACGGTCGTTCAGTTACCGAGAGAGAAACCGAGATTGTGCCGCCCGAGCCCGGCGACAACCTGGTGCTTACAGTTGACCGGCATATCCAACAACTGGCGGCAGAGGCTTTGGGCGAGCGCTTAGGATCGGTTGTTGTGCTTAAACCCAACACCGGTGAGATCCTTGCCATGGTCTCGTACCCAAGCTTTGACCCAAACACGCTCTACGGTCGCCAAAGCAACTCGGCACTTGCACAACTCCAGACCGACGACAGAGCGCCGTTTCTCAACAGAGCAGTGCAGAGCAGCTATCCACCTGCATCAACGTTCAAAATACTCCTGACCGCAACTGCGCTTGAGGAGGATCTAATAGGCCCCGACGACATTATCTATGCGCATCCTGTGTACCGCATTGGGAATCGGGTGGTACGGGAATGGCGTCCAAACGGATTCGGCAATCTCAACATTACACAGGCACTTGCAAACTCGTCTAACGTGTTTTTTGCAACCTTGGGCAACGAGTACATTGGTACCGACCTACTGCTGTCGTATACATCAGAATTTGGCTTCGGCGCCCTCACAGGTATTGATCTGCCGGGCGAACGCGCTGGGCTTGTCCCGAGCCGTGAGTGGAAACAAAAGGAGTTTAACACAGCTTGGGTACAGGGTGACACGGTGAACATTTCAATTGGCCAAGGCTTCCTGGATGTTACCCCCCTGCAACTCGCAAACATGGTAGCACTACTGGTTAATGACGGCCGCCTCTATCGCCCTCATCTACTCAAAGAAGTACGCGACGGTGTGGACGGTACAGTTCTGGGGCGCGTAGAGCCGGAAGTTATTGCAGAGGTCGGGCTCAGCCAGGATACATTGGCGCTGGTGCGCGGTGCTATGCGTGAGGTCGTTAGAAGCGGCACCGCCTCTTCAGTTATCACCACTCCAAGCGTAGCCATTGCTGGGAAGACCGGCACCGCAGAGGTCGACTCCGCGTCCGAAAACTGGCACTCGTGGTTTGTTGCCTACGGCCCCTACGATACAGACAACCCGGATGAACAAGTAGTAGTTGCAGTAATGGTAGAGGCCGAAAACGACTGGGAATGGTGGGCTCCGAGGGCGGCAAACGTCATTTTTCACGGTATTTTTTCAGATATGAGCTACGAAGAGAGCCGCCTTGACCTCCAGCAGCGGAGGCTCTTGTGGTGAGCTCGATCATCATGAATTCTCAACAGCACAAATCCCCATGAGGAACCCACGAGAAAGCTACAAGGAAAGCAGCACATGCATAACCGCAATCTTCTCATTGAAATAAAAGACGTCAACCCGGACACACAAGCAATGACGGATTTGGGTACAGACTACATGATCCTCGACCTCCGCGGAGAAAACGAGTACAAAGAGGCACATATTCCGGGGGCCTTTCACTTTCCGGTAAATCTGCTGCAGGACCCAAACTCGGACAGGGGCGAACTCCTTCCCGTTCCAACTTTATGCAAGCGCTTTACCGAAGCGGGGATAGGAAATGAGCGCCTGCTCATTCTATACGACGGGAGTGGGCTCGTACCATCTGCCAAAATGCTCTGGGTGCTGGAACTGCTCGGTCGAAAGAATGTTGGCATTCTCAATGGAGGATTTATTGCCTGGAGCACGGCGGGCCTTGCCACCGAGACAGCAGTGCGCACAGCAACGCCAGAGCCCTTTAGCGCTCACCCAACCGAGGCCGTCATAGCACAGAAACACCAAGTACTGTCAGCAATAGATCAGGACGATGTTGTAATTGTCGACGCTCGGTCAGCGGACGAGTTTGCCGGGCGTCTGCCCACTGCAGCCCGCAACGGACACATTCCGGGAGCTCGCAACATCAACTGGGAGTCTCACATTAAGGACCTCTTTGACCCCACGCTGCAGTCCCCGGAGACGCTACGCTCGCTGTATCACGAACAAGGCGTAACACCGGACAAAGAGGTCATTGTGTACTGCCGCTCGGGAGCAAGATCTTCACACAGCTATTTTGTTTTACGGCTTCTCGGGTACGAGCGCGTTCGCAACTACTCCGGCTCCTGGCTTGAGTGGGGAAACGACCCTAACACGCCAATTGAGTGACACAGTACCGAAGGCGCGTTTAGGTGTCGGCCACTGATTGCGTTTAGGTGTCGGCCGCAACGATAGCCTGCGCCACCCGTAAGCCATCGGACGCCGAGCTTACTATTCCTCCCGACCAACCACCACCTTCGCCCGCAACAAAAAAATTCGGGTAGCCAGCATACAGGTGGACCGGATCCCGCTCCACCTGTATGTGTGCCGAGCTCTTGCTCTCCAGCCCCAACAGCAGCCCCTTATCGTAACCATTGAGTTTTCGTGCGAACTCGACAAGTCCTTCCTGTAACGCAGCAATAATGGGGCTTGGCAGTGCTTCCCGTAGGTCGGTTTCGACAACACCCAACGGATAGCTGCTCTGATACGCAGTCGTGGGTACGGCTGGCACGTGGTGAGCAAAACTTCCGCGACGCGGAAACGTGCTTGATGAAGACGCCATGAACTCCTGTATCGACATTGCGGGTGCGCGGTAGCCAGCGGCAACCCCATAGAATAGATGTTCGCGCTCCATAATCCAGCTAAGCGCTTCGGCTGCTTCAACATCACGCCCCAGCAACTGCGGAAGGTTAAGGCTGGCAACGACTGCCGCATTTCCAAACTGGCCGTCACGCGCGTAATTGCTCATTCCGTTGACAATATTTGTTCCCGCATAAGCAGCCGCAGGAACCACGACGCCTCCCGGGCACATGCAAAACGAATAGACCCCAAGGCCGGACGATGTTTGGGCAGTCAACCGGTACTCGGCCGCTTTTACACCCGGCAGCTGTGCTTGGCCCCACTGAGCCTCGTTTATAAGTTGTTGAGAATGTTCGGCACGAAACCCAATGGCCGAGTTCTTTACGCGAAACGGCACGCCTCGGCGTAGCAACATGCGGTAGGTCTCATGTGCCGAGTGTCCACACGCAAAGACCACCCGCCCCGCATC
>CAZQIK010000117.1:0-5640 GCA_964593085.1 uncultured Spirochaeta sp. | reverse complement strand
TCTCTTCTCTATATATCAATATGGGCCGAGAGTCTTACTGGTTACGGCAGTAGTGTTTGCTGCCGGTATACTCACCGAATACATCATTGAGAAGACCCGCAATAAAAAGGTAAGCGAGGCGGTGCTCGTAACCTGCGGAATCTATGTTATGGCGCTGCCAGCTACCATTCCACTCTGGACAGCTGTTGTTGGTATTGTCTTTGCAGTCGCCATAGCAAAAGGTATTTACGGCGGCTTCGGGCGCAATATCTTTAACCCCGCAATTGCCGGTAGGCTATTTATCTGGATATCCTTTCCAGGCATACTTATGACTCGCTGGGTCGAACCTGGTGGTTTCGGAGCGAACATGAGTGAGGCAATGTCGGCCGACGCAGTGAGTGCAGCAACGCCGCTCGGCATGCTTGCCGAAGGGCAGCTTCCAGCCTTGCAAGATCTTTTCCTTGGTTTGCATGCTAGTTCAATGGGCGAGGCCTCAATACTCCTCATTTTGCTTGGCGCAGTGTATATGTTGGTAACAAAGACGGCAAACTGGCGCCTTATGCTGTCCACCATCCTCAGCGCTGGCGGGTTTACAGCCCTCATGTACTACACCGGCGTAACATCGACTCTTGTACCGCAGTATGCACTCATGTCGGGAAGCTTGATGTACGTTACCGTTTTTATGGTTACCGACCCTGTAAGCGCTCCAAAAAATACCAACTCGCAGTTTGTGTATGGCGTTATCATAGGGATGGTCACGGTGCTGGTACGCACCTTTGCCGATTTCCCGGAAGGCACAAGTTTTGGGCTACTGGTCGGCAACACTTTCGCATCGTTACTAGATGAGATTTTTAACGGCCTCAAGCGTCGCGCTAAGGCCAAGGCTACCGAAGCCGGTGCTACGGCTTAAAGGGAGTACGTTATGAACAAACAAGGCTTCGGCTACACAGTTGTCTTTACCTTCGTTGTAGCCTTTATATTTGTCGCCCTACTTGCTGGCGCCAACGCTATGACGGTAGAGCAGGTTCGCTTTAACCAACAGATTCGGCGACAGCGATCCATCCTCAATGCCATGGATGTTTCCTACGAAAGTGCGCAGGAAGTTGCCAAAATCTTTGACGAGGTTGAAGAGGTTGAGTCCAATGGTGTGTCGTATCTTCAACTTGAATTTGAAGGGGAAACCCGATACGCCAAAGAAATATCCGGCAGTGGTGTGTGGGGTACCATCCGTTCCGTACTTGGAATTCAAAGTGACGGTGAACGACTGCTTGGTCTCGCAGTTCTCGAGCATAATGAAACACCAGGACTTGGCGGGCGCATTGACGAGGACTGGTTTAAGCGCCAGTTCCGGGAAAAGAAAATAATTGACGGCAGTATTGAGTTTAACGAACAACCGGGCGAGGGAGACTTTGACCCCGACAGCGGCCGGGTTGACCGCATTACCGGGGCCACCGGAACAAGTACCGCTATGAGAAGAATTATCAACAGCAGCCTGGAAGAAGTGCTTCCGGTTCTTGGAGGTGAACAATGAGTGATGTTGCAACACCTACCGACATCCTTAAAGAAAACGTATGGACAAGCAATCCTATTTTCATGCAAGTGCTTGGAATCTGCTCTGCTCTAGCTGTCACGAATCTCCTCATTAACACCTGGATCATGACTCTGGGTGTCGTTGGTGTAACCGCTATGAGCAATCTTACGGTTTCGCTTGTTAAATCTTTTATGCCGCGCAAGGTGCGCATGATGGTACAAACGCTCATTATCGCGTTCTACGTTATTATCGTGGATATACTTCTGCGTGCCTACATGCCGGACATTAGCCGGGCGCTTGGCCCTTATGTTGGGCTTATCATTACCAACTGCATCATCATGGGCCGTGCCGAGGCATTTGCTCAGTCCAACCCACCTCTTATATCCATCTGGGACGGTCTTACCTCAGGCTTTGGCTACATGGGGGTGCTCTTGGCCATTGCTCTTTTCCGCGAACTCTTAGGGTTTGGGACGCTTTTCGGTTATCAGGTTCTGCCCAACGCATTTGAACCTTGGATTATTATGGTACTGCCACCAAGTGCATTTTTCTTGCTTGGTATTCTCATCTGGGTAGCCAAGTCCATCATGATTAAACAAGGAGAGCCGGTAGCATGAGTCCTGAAATTAATCCTCTGGCGCTGTTTGTCGCCTCTATTTTTACAAGCAACATACTCCTCGCAAACTTTTTGGGAATGTGTTCCTTTATCTCTATTTCCAAAGACATGAAGAGTTCCAACGGGCTTGGCTTAGCCGTTACCTTGGTTCTCTTCGTTACTGCCGGGCTCAACTGGGTCGTGTACAACACGGTGTTGGTTCCCCTTGGCCTTGAGTATCTGCGCTACATAATTTTTATTGTTGTCATTGCTGCAATGGTACAGATCATTGAGATGATCATTGACCGTGTATCGCCTAAGCTCTACATAACTCTGGGTATCTTTCTGCCGCTCATTACGGTTAACTGTGCAATTCTTGGTGTCTCGCTATTTATGGAAATACGCCAGTATAGTTTCGTGCAGTCCTTGACCTACGGGCTGGGCTCTGGTCTTGGGTGGTGGCTTGCAATTATGCTGCTGGCGGCAATCCGGCGCCGGGTAGAAAAAGCACCGGTACCAGCTGGCCTTAAAGGACCCGGTATTACGGTTATCACCATTGGTTTTATGGCTATGGCCTTTATCGGCTTCGGTGGCATGCTACCGGTACAATAAGCCCGTTATTCCGAAGGAGGAATGAGTGAATCCTACAGCTTTCTTAGTAGCCCCATTAGTAATTGGGGGCATGAGTGCGGGTCTTGCTGCACTAATCTCTTTAACTGACCGCTATGTAAACGACTACGGCGATGTCGTCATTGATATTAATCAAGGTTCCAAGAACCTCGACGTCAAGGGCGGGGCGAACATGCTAGTAACCCTTGCCGAGAATGGAATCTACATCCCCTCAGCCTGTGGCGGCCGTGGAAGCTGTGGTGAGTGCAAGGTCAAAGTCAACAGCGATGTTGGTCCACATTTGCCAACTGAACTTCCCTATCTCGACGAAAAGCAA
This sequence comes from uncultured Spirochaeta sp., assembly GCA_964593085.1. Taxonomy (GTDB): domain Bacteria; phylum Spirochaetota; class Spirochaetia; order DSM-27196; family SLAA01; genus SLAA01. The sequence continues at coordinate 2,592 of CAZQIK010000117.1, read as the reverse complement.
ATGGAACAGAACATCCGTCTCTCATGTCAGATTAAGCTTAAAGCCAATGTAGAAATTGATGTGCCGGAGTACTTGTTTAATATTAAAAAGTACAGTGGCACCATTGAACGCATTCGCGACGTGACTCACGACATTAAAGAGGTTTATGTCTCGCTTGGTGATGAAGAAATTAGTTTTCGTGCCGGGCAGTATGGCCAGTTTGAAGCGCCCCCTTACGATAAAATCAAGGAGCGGACTCAGCGCGCCTACTCAATGTCTTCCATGCCCAGTGATAAGAATCATGCGGAGTTCCTCATTCGCTTAGTGCCGGGTGGAATTGTAACCACCTACGTACATGAGCGTCTCAAGGAGGGCGACTCAATTAACATTGTGGGTCCCTTCGGTGATTTCTACGTCCGCGACACAGAAGCCACCATGATCTGTGTAGCTGGTGGATCCGGCATGGCACCCTTTAAGTCTATCTTTTACCAAGGAATTGAGAACGGGCTCTTTGACAAGCGCGATGTATGGTATTTCTTTGGAGCTCGCACAGAAAAGGACATGTTCTATCTGGACGAACTTAGAGAGCTCGACTCAAAATACGAACGTTTCCATTTTGTCCCTGCTCTCTCTGAGCCGGAGCCCGGAACCGACTGGCAGGGTGCTACCGGCCTCATTACCGAGGTGCTTGACAATTACCTCAAAGAAAAGATCTCAACCGAAGTTCCAAAGGAAGGGTATCTCTGCGGTAGTCCGGGAATGCTTGATGCGTGCATGAGCGTCATGCACGACAACGATATGGCTGAAGAAACGATTTACTTCGACAAGTTCGCCTAAGAGGGCCAAGGAAAAAGAGGTTCGCTCATGAAGATGTCCCCTGAGTATCAGAAAGCACAGAAAAACATGGAGCCGGGTGTCATCACCGCATCCGGATTCCTTGGCGACGACCATCGGCCCATTATTGAAATAATAACCGAGGACGAGGAGCGCATGGCGAAGGCAGGCCTTGACTTTGAAGAGACCGGGGCGCGACTGCGTGAGCTCCTCATGGCTGGCCGCAAGGGCATGGGTGAACCGGTAACTGTGCAGGTTAAGTGGCTCGTGAAGACCGACGAGACTCGTGGATACCTTGCTTCGCCTTTTGAAGATGGTATCTTTCGCAAGATGAACACGGTAGTGGAGCCGGTTAGCACGGAACACCAAGGCCTCCGGCTTATGTACTCAGAGCTCTCACTGCACCTCCTGGAAAAGTGGCATTTTCTCCAAGGCAAAGGTTCCCCTTTTCGACTAGAACCGGATACACTGAAAAAAGTCCTTGGAGTTTAGTTTAAGCTAAGCAACAATAGATCGCTCCTGCGTGAGCGGTTTGCATATAGGTAGGCCGGATGGTAGACGCACGCATTTTGATTGTCGAGGACGAGCGTATAATTGCTCTCGACCTGCAACGTCGGCTCCAAACGTTCGGATTTGAGGTACTCGCCACCGTTTCAACTGGGCAGGAAGCCATTGATACCACCCTTAGCATGAAGCCCGACATAGTCCTTATGGATATTATGTTGTCGGGGGATATTGATGGTATTGAGGCTGCGGGACGAATTAAGGAACAGCTGCGCGTCCCAATTGTGTTTCTCACCGCCTATGCCGACGAAGCAACCTTGGAGCGAGCTAAAAAGACCGAGCCTTTCGGATATATCTTAAAACCCTTTAAGGAACGCGAACTTTACTCCACTATCAACATTGCCCTGTATAAAAGCGCTGCAGACAGACGAGTACTTAAACAGGAACGGCTCTTCCAGGCTATTCTCGACGGCATTGCCGACGGGATAATAGCCACAGATGAGCAGGCGTGTGTGCAGTTCATGAACCCGGTTGCCGAAATGCTCACAGGCCGGAAAGAAGAAGATGCGGCAGGCAAGCCAATTAGCGACGTCCTCAAGCTTTATGGAGGCGCCGGCGACGCCTTTATCGAACTGCCAGCGCTGCTCAAGAAAGGAGACACGTCGCTCTATAGCTTTGAGGATGTGCGACTCCGCAGCGCGGTTGGAGCGCATGTTCATATCACGGGCACAATTTCGGGAATAAGGTCGGACGGCGACATACTGGACGGGAGGATTTTTGCCTTTCGCGACATGACCGAGTACAAACGCATGTCGGCGCAGTTTGTGTACCAGGCAAGCCACGACAATCTCACAGGCCTACTGAACCGCCACGAGTTCATTGCCAAGCTAGAGGAAATTGCTCATCTCACCCGCGATTCGGAACACGTGCATTGCTACATCTATCTTGACCTTGACCAATTCAAGGTCGTGAACGAGGTATGTGGGCACTTTGCTGGTGATGAGCTGGTGCGTCAGGTATCGCTGGATCTGAAGCAGCTCTTTGAAAGTTTTGAGGCCGACCAATATAGCATTGGCCGTATGGGGGGCGATGAGTTTGGCGCGGTTGTACGCGACTGTTCGCTTGAGCAAGGAATGGAGCACGCACAGCGCATACTTGAGTTCCTCAGACGTAAGTTTATTTGGAATATGCATGTCTTCAATATTACCGGGAGCGTTGGGATCGTTCCTATTCGCCACACCGACGACGACGTGCACCAGATTATTGCGGCTGCCG
>CAZQIK010000116.1:0-5665 GCA_964593085.1 uncultured Spirochaeta sp. | reverse complement strand
TATCAGCACGTCGCAGATGAGCACTCAACAGGAAAACACCGAACTTACTATGCGTTACGGTCGGGTGCGATCTCAGGTTCGGCGCTCGCAGAATCGCGGCACAAACTTTAGTGTTTTTTCCCCGGTTTCGACCGCAGCCGTACGCGGAACCGATTTCGTTTTTTCCGGGCAGGAACTCACTGTGTACGAAGGTGATGTGGCATTTTCCAACCTTGTCGGACAGCAACATAGTGTTCGAGCTGGGCAAACTTCCCGAACCTGGAAACATTCGGATATTGAGTCGGTAGAAGCAGTTATGCTCCGGGATCTCAGTTTCTAATTGCAGTAGTAATTGCGCTATGGTTTTTTCATTGTTGTAGCGTTGCGCGCGTAAAATACGTATACTCTGCTCATTATGGAAGACGAGAATCCACTATCGGCAGTATTCCGGAGTGAGGCATCACGGCGCAAACTGCTGCATGCTGGTTACTTTCTTGGGGATTTAGAAAACCACTGGGGTCACACAAGCGGCACCCTGACACGCCTTGGACTAACTGACACCGAAATGCGAAATGGTGGCTACCAGCGGCGTATTCATCCAGAAGATCTGCCAAACTACATGCATAACTGGGAACGCTTGAACAACGGTCTTACGGATGAAATGTACTGCGAGTATCGGGTCGCAGATAACAACGGCACGTGGCACTGGATAGAGACGCACGCGGTAGTTCTTTCGCGCACTCCGGGCGGAGGAATCGGCAAGGTTGCAGGGTCTGACCGGCGTATTGATGCGCGCAAGCAGTCGGAGGAAATTCTCCAGCACGAATACCGCGAAAGCCAACGCAAACTGGCCATTAACGAGGTCGTAAGGCGAGTCGGGGCAGACATAACGCTCGACCGTGAACTCCACCATATGCTGGACCACGCGGTTATTCAGATTGCCGAGGTTATTCATTTTCAAAGCTGTGAGATATATACCCAGCAGAAAAGTGAACACGACGAAATAACGCGGGTCTTTGGTGCCTCGCTCAACGGGTCGGCGGAAGTAACAACCGCTCAGAATGAAGTGCGGCGGTTTCTGGGAATGGTGTCTGAGAACCTCTACCCTATCATTGTCGATGCGCCAGGGAGTACAGTTGCGCCGGAAAGTCCTTATGCGCCCGAGACCCCGTACATGGACTCTTCACTACTTTCACTTCTCATAGTGCCGCTGCGCGTGAGACACAAGTTTATTGGGTGCCTACTACTTTGGAGACGATCCGAAGAGCCTTTCTGTGGCGACGATCTGTACCCGGCATTGGCCTTAACGGATAGCTTAGCAGCGGCAGTGTACAATAGAAGCTATTACCAAGAGCAGATTAACCGGCTTGAACATGATGAGCTCACCGGCTTTCTCACACGTCTGGTATTCGAGCGTACTGTGCCGCGGCTATGGGGTGAGTACCAAAGCCTGTACTCACATAACTCAGTTGCCATGATCGATATCGACAACTTTAAGCCAGTTAACGATTCCTTCGGCCACGCCAAGGGTGACCATATTATTCGCGAGCTTGCGCGACGTCTCCGTGAAGGCTTACGACGTGAAGACCTCCTCATTCGTTATGGAGGCGATGAGTTCGTCGCAATTTTTCCAAATACCGATATAGAAACAGCGGAAAAAACCATAGACCGCATCCGCACCACGTGCAACAAATCATCTGTTTTTGACCTCCCCCACTTTTTTATTTTTGGCGCGGGCTTTGCGGAGTCTAAAAACACCCCTCTTCCCCTGCCTTCTTTTGTAAAAACCGCCGATGCCGCACTTTACTCAGCAAAACGAGCAGGATGCAACCGCGTGCACCGGGCCGAGCTCAGCAGCTAAACAATCATAAACGCAATCATTTTCTCATACACAAGAGGGGTCTGGTAAACATAGAATACGGTACCGGCAATAGGACTGCAGATCTGTGACCGGACTTCGCCCAGTTGAGGGTCCAGAATTTCTGCAAGCACTTCACCGGACTGAACCCGGTCACCAGGCCGAGATCGGGTTGAAAAGATACCGGCTCGTGGCGTTGTGATTACATGAAGGTCTGTGTCTTGCACCACGCGACTCGGTCTAGCCTGAGAGAGCTCCGGATCAGCCAGAGCAATCTCCTGTAGCAGCACACCCTGCACAACCAGATATCGCAACACTCCATGGAAGAGCTCCAGGACCTGATCTTCGTCAATCTCAAAGCCCTTCCCACCGACGAGGGAAACTGCACGGGTATTCCAGATCTGCCAGTTGTAGTTCAAGCTACCCGTCTCCTGAGGATTAGGCTCGTGCGCGTGAACAATCGGCAAGCCAAAGTCTACGGCCGTCTTTGCACTATCCGGACCAAGTCGATGTACTCGCGCATGCACAATGTGCTTGCCCGGGTGGGGCGTTGATGTAAGATATATACCCAGCTCGTGGTCTTGTACCGCTTCCATAACGGCCGCCGCTATCCGTTGTGTCGTCTCACCCTCGGAGTAGCCGGGGAACATGCGATTAATGTCGGTATTATCAAGCGGCCATAGGCGACGCACAGTGTTGAGGGAGTATGGATTCACAGACGGAATTATGAGGATCTCACTGCCGGGTGCAATTACATGCTCATTCTGTTTCAAGTACTGGACAAGTTTTGCAGCAACGTAGAGCCCCTGAGCCTCACTACCTCTCATACCCGCCACAATAGCTACACGAGGCTTTCCAGTACCAAACCTATAGCCGTGAATCTTATAGTCCTCGCGCGACATTGACGAAAGTCGATACATTACTTCAGTCTGCACCGTGTAGCTCCGCAGCAGCCGTGAACACGCGCGCGAGGAGCGACCCCTCCATCACAACCGGGTATTCCCGGAGAGTGAAAACCGTACCGGCACCGGGGGATCGTATTTCAGATATAACATCCCCTGTTAAGGGTTGCACAATTCTCCCCAGCAGTTCACCTTGCTCTACGCCAATCCAGTGCTTAACATCAGGTATAAATAGTCCCGCGGCTGGCGAGTTAATGTAGCTCACCTCGCCTTCCTTGCACTCAATAGGGGCTTTCACAGGACGAGGATCGGGTTCCGACCAGATACCAAGATGTGTCATAACGCGGAAAATTCCGCGAACCAGATCATGGCAAAAAACCGGTGTAATGCGCATGCCGACACCCATCTCTACAACGAGTGTTGGTGTACTCCTCGCGTTGAGGGTGTGAGCCAGAGTAGACTTGAGCACCGTTATCGCTTCATGAATCCAGATGAAATCAACATTCATGAGCCGTGCCAAGGGCAAAAGCCTCTCCGAGGTATTTCGGTCCATTCGTATTTGAGGAATCTCCCGGAGATAAATGTTGCTAGCATGGATGTCTACAACTAAATCGGCACCAACCAAGGACTCAGTTATCGAGTCGGTCAAGTGTGCAATATATGAATCGTTTCGTTCTTGCTCGCCAGCAAAGTACCGATTCATATCAAGCTCAAGATAGGGAATACTCCGTTCAATGGCGTCGATCCCAAGCGGATTGATGGCAGGGTATATATCTACGATACCGCGCAGTTGCTCAAACTCCGCTTGTACTTTCTGAGCAACAAGTGCACAGACATACTGCCCTTCAAGCTCATCGCCATGAACTCCAGTAACAATAGCGATCCGGGGTTGCGTTTCACTGCCTTCGGACTCTTGAGAGCTTGGTTTTACGCGGTTCTGTAGTCTATTTCGTCGAATTACTAGCCGCTCGGCAACAGGAAGCTCCAGATCAACTATATCCTCGATCACCCGAGCACCTCGACAAGTGATGCCGAGATGTGCTGGTGCTGTTGCACAACAGAACTCCATACTCCCCTGTTCAAGGAGCAGTCCTCGGCATTGCGCCCGCGAGCCAAAGGAATGTAGTCGTGCACAACGAGTCGGTTGTGGGTGGGGTCTAAGCCGTACCATCTACCCTCCACAAAGACCTCAACCCAGGCGTGTGTCACGCCGTCACCCACAAGGAAACCGTTCACGTAGCGTGCTGGCACCCCATGAGCACGACAGAGCCCAATGAGAATATGGGCAAAATCTTGGCAAACGCCACTTCCCTGTGAGACCGCGTCCCCCGCTGGAGTACTGTAGTTAGTGCTTCCGGTAAGGTAAATCATGTTTTGCGTTATTTCGTGCATCGCCCCAATTGACCACTCTAAGGGATTCTTTGGCTTCTCCGGAGATTGGAAGGCCTGAAGCCAGGCAACGCCTTTATGATCAAGCTCTGTGAGCCGGTCGCTCCGCAGAAAAATTTGAATTGGCACGGCATCGGGGCGGCGGCCGTAACTCGCGTGTTGCCGAATAGTTGCAGACAAGCCGTAACGAAATACCGAGTGGTCTTCGCGAGTGAGCCCGTAACTATACTCTTGTCCAAGATAGTCGACCGCGGTAGCCGCGGCACACTCAGGCTCGATATAGCGAGAGAATTCATCGACTTCAAAGAAATCGTCGTCGGGAAGGCTTAGACGCAGACACCACGAGTGATTGCGTATTGCCGTATCCATCTCTGCCCGCACATCGTAGTTGAGTTTATAGACTCCATCCGCGGATCTTTCATACTCAAGGTCGGTAAATTGTGGTGAAGAGCTCATTTGTGAAATCTATACCTCCCTCTCGGTCCAGTGCTTGCGTGACATTAAGATGCTCGTCGACTTCCAGCACTTGGAGATTCTCTCGTAGCTGCCCAACCGCCTTCTCTAGCCGATCATCGGAGTCTTCAAAACGGCCCGCAAGATCACGAATCTCTACCCATTTGCCCCACCGAACCATAGCACGAACTCTAGGGTCGGCGCACTCGTCTAAGCTACCCCAGAAAGCGTAAAGATAATCGATAACCGGCTTTACATCATAAAAGTTGACCACCCGGAGCGACTCAAGAATATTGAGGGCTAGCCGCAGGTACGCGAACCCCTCATGCCCAATGGTGTTCCGTAGAAACACTGCATTCTCATATGCAGTAGTCAAGGAGAACAAGATCGAGTAGCTGTTTGCTTTTTCAAAGAACAAAGCCTGCAAAAAAGCGTCCCTATTTGCGAACTCCGACTCAATGCCTAAGCACTCACAAAATTCTTCAAACCCCAGTCCTATCAGTTCCTTGTCGTTGCCACGAGTATCGTACAGCCGATGCAAGACGTCTAAAGCACGCTGCACGTAACGTCCAAGCCAATAGAGCTGGTTAGCCGTTCTTAAAGAGATAAGACCCATGTGTCCTTGAATCCTCCACCCTGTGATGAGTTAACAATCATGGAACCACGATCCATTGCGTACCTCGTCAGCCCGCTTGGCCAAACAGTTATGTCTTTTCCATGCAGAACATAGGCGCGCAAGTCGGCTCGCCGCCGCACAACATTATGCTGTTCAAACACCTGGAGACTGCGAAACTCAACGACCTCTTGACCAATGAACCGACGGGGCTCGGCTCGTATTGCATCTGCAAGAAGCCGCCGTTTGTCGGCGCTTAACATGCTGCCAAACACAACGCCGTAGCCGCCAGCTTCGGCTACGTCTTTTATTACAAGTCGATGGAGGTTTTGAAGCACATGCTTACGATCGCGTTCAAAAAACGGTAGGTAGGTCGGCGCATTCCGTAGAATTGCCTCCTCGCCGAGATAATACTTAATGAGGGCAGGAACAAAGTAGTAGATGCCTTTATCGTCGGCGATGCCGTTGCCG
>CAZQIK010000115.1:0-5684 GCA_964593085.1 uncultured Spirochaeta sp. | reverse complement strand
GGCGGACTTAGGTATTCCTGCGGATCACATATTAATAACCCTGGTTGTGATTGGTTATCCTGGCGCCGATACTAAACTGAATGAGAAGCACCAAGAAATTGAGAGTTCAAAACGGGTGCGCAAGAACCTGGATGAGGTCGTTTTCTACGGGTCGTGGCCAGTGGCCTGATCATTGCGAACGGTCAAGCAGTAACGATGAGAAAATAAGACAAGGACTAAATAGTGCTCAGACGAGGTAAAACCGCAGAATGAGACTTCACGCAGAGGAGCTGGGCACCGGTAGTCCGGTAGTTATTCTTCACGGACTTTTTGGATCGGGTGATAACTGGCGTCCACAGGCAAAATTTCTCAGCAAGCGTCATCGTGTCGTTCTTGTTGATTTACGAAATCATGGAAAGTCGCCCCACGATCCAAAGATGTCGATGTCGGCGATGGCTCGCGACGTAGAGGACACGCTCGAGGCACTCGGTTTAGGGCGAGTAGGAATTGTTGGCCACTCTTTAGGCGGTAAGGTAGCCATGGAATGCGCTCTTAGGAATCCTTCTACCTATTCGGGAATTGTGGTGGTGGACATTGCTCCCAAAACTTATCCAGTACATCATGCCGAAATAGTTCACGGAATGCGCGCAGTTGCCACTGCGGAGGCGGGTTCGCGAAGAGAAGCGGACTCGGTGCTTGCCGAGTACGTAGGCGAGGAGCGCATTCGAGCTTTCCTGCTCAAGAGTTACAACTCTTCGGTACAGGGTGAAAAAGGATGGCGGATTAATATCGACGCAATTGAAAAAGAATACGAACATATACGGGGGGGACTCAGTGAGAGCCTTGCTGACGCGCAGTATTCCGGACCAACGCTCTTTATTGGCGGTGAATGGTCTGACTACTTACAGACGGAAGATGAAGAAGACATACGCCAACGGTTTCCACAGGTAATGTTTGAGGTTATTCCTCAGGCCGGTCATTGGGTACACGCTGAACAGCCCGAGGCATTTCTCAAGGTTTTGAATGGATTCCGACATGCGTGGAGTTAGTTTGAGTGGTGGTGCTCCTTTGCATAACTCGACAGACGTAAATACTGCGCCGCCACTTGGGGCGCACATTGTGGATGACGGTGTGACTTTTGCCGTATTCAGCCGACACGCCTCGGCCATGAATCTGGTATTGTTCGATCATAAAGACGCTGAATTACCGACCCGTGAGATACAGCTTGACTGGGAACAGGACAGGATCGGCGATGTGTGGTTTACCAAAGTGGCGGGAATTGGGCCTGGACAGTTGTACCTGTGGCGCGCCGACGGTGCTTACGAACCCGAGCAGGGGCAACGCTTTAACCGAAATAAACTGCTGCTCGATCCGTATACGCGGGCAGTAACAGATACATGGAAGCCGGAAAGTGCGGAATTGTATGGATATGACCCCGACAGCATGGAAGGAGATATTTCTTTTTCGACCGTGAGCAACGCGGGCTTTATTCCTAAGTGTATTGTGGTGAACGAAGAGTTCGACTGGCACGGTGACCGGCCCCTAAATTATCCGCTGCGGGATTGCATTTTGTATGAAGCCCACCTGGTCGGACTCACAAAACACCCAAGCTCAGGTGTAGAACATCCCGGCACCTATCTTGGTATCATTGAGAGGATTCCTTACCTTAAGGCGCTCGGGGTCACAAGCCTGGAACTTTTGCCGATACATGATTTCAACAAATTTGATACGCGACGTGTGGATCCCGAGACCGGCCGACAGTTAGAGAACTACTGGGGCTACAACACGCTAAGTTTTTTCGCACCCAAAAGTGCATACGCATGCTCAGGTGAGCCAGCGGCAGCGGTCCATGAGTTTAAGCATATGGTGCGTGAACTTCATTCTGCAGGCATTGAATTGATTCTTGATGTTGTCTTTAACCACAGCGGTGAGGGGAACCAGTTCGGCCCAACCTACAGCTTTCGTGGGCTTGATAACAGCATGTATTACATGCTGGAGGACAACAAACGTCATTATCGTAACTACTCCGGTTGTGGAAACACTATGAGCTGCAATACTCCGGTAATGATGGATCTCATTCTCGACTCGCTACGCTACTGGGTATCGGAAATGCATGTTGACGGTTTCCGCTTTGACTTGGCGTCGGTGTTGAGTCGGGATCCAAGTGGGAGACTTATGAACAAACCGCCGGTGCTGGAGCGCATAGCACAAGACCCTGTGCTAAAGGACACAAAGCTCATAGCTGAGGCATGGGATGCAGGTGGCGCCTATCAGGTTGGAGCCTTCTCCGGTACCAGGTGGGCCGAGTGGAACGATCGTTATCGAGATGATGTGCGACGCTTTTGGAACCGCGATATCGGTGCGGTCGGCGACTTTGCAACACGGTTGTCGGGAAGCGCCGACTTGTACTCACGGAACGATCGTAAGCCTTTTCATAGTGTTAACTTTATCACATCGCATGACGGTTTTACTCTCCACGATGTTGTGAGCTACAACAGGAAACATAACCGTATGAATGGTGAAGAGAATCGTGATGGTCATGATCGCAACCTGAGTTACAACTTTGGTATAGAAGGGAAAAGTGAAAACTATGGAGTGGAGCAGTCGCGTATCCGGCACATGAAGAACCTCGTAGCGACGCTACTTCTCTCGATCGGCACCCCAATGATTACCGCTGGTGATGAGTTTGCCCGCACACAAAAAGGAAACAACAACGCATACTGCCAGAATAACGAAATAAGCTGGCTCGACTACAGTCTCATAGAGACCTACCAAGAGCTGTTTGTGTTTACGCGACATCTTATTCAGTTTCGAGGTCGACATCCGGCTTTGCGGCGCACGGACTTCTATACCGGTGAGGACCGCGACCTCAACGACTATCCTGATATTGCGTGGTTTGACTCTTTTGGCCGTCCGGTGAACTGGACCCAATCAGCTGGCCGGCTGGGTGCACGGATGGACGGCAGCCGTATAGAGACCGGCGCTCACGCCGACGACAATGACTTTTACCTGATGATTAACGCCAACCGGGCGGAGATTGAGTTTGCGCTTGCACCAGCGCGCCGAAAAGGGCGCTGGAAACGAGTCATAGACACGTCTTTATCCTTTCCCCAGGACTTCCTGCCGGAAGAGGATGCCGCGGTACTCATGAGCCCAGGTCGGTATCGTTGCGCGGGCCGCTCATTGGTACTGCTTATTTCCGACACCTAAGCCCATAGATGAGCGCGAGCTTGACAAGGCGGCCCCCTGCTCACTACTCTCAGCGTGACGGTGCTTTGGCGAGTACACATCGACCCACGAACTTCTTTGGAGGAACCCATGGCAACCACTAATTCAACTGCACAAACCGCCCGCGAGGATGAACTCTATCGCATACGCCACTCTACAGCCCATGTAATGGCGGAGGCAGTGCTACGCGTTTTTCCAGATGCGGAGTTTGCAATCGGCCCACCCATTGAGAACGGCTTTTATTATGATTTTAGACTCCCGCGCAGCCTTACACCCGAAGATCTCGAGGTTATAGAAGAGCACATGCGGGAGATCATTTCTGGTGATTTCATTTTCGAACGTCAGGTAGTCAGTCGCGACGAGGCAAAGAAGCTGTTTGCTGAGCAGCCGTTTAAAGTTGAACTTGTTGATATGATCCCTGAGAATGACGAGGTTTCGTTGTATACCCAGGGTCAGTTCACCGATCTTTGCCGTGGGCCACATGTCGAAAGTACCAAGCAACTCTCGGCCAAAGCCTTTAAGCTGCTTTCGGTGGCCGGAGCTTATTGGCGAGGTGATGAGAAACAACCCATGCTGCAACGGATTTATGGGACAGCATGGAAAACCCCTAAAGAGCTGCGCGCTCACTTAGATCATCTTGCCGAGGTAGAAAAGCGTGATCACCGGAAGGTTGGACGTGAGTTAGATCTCTTTTCTACCCATGAAGAAGCAGGCCCTGGACTTATATACTGGCACCCGAAAGGATCACGAATTCGCTTAGCGGTAGAAGACTACTGGCGAGATGCGCATTTGAATTCAGGCTATGAAATGCTGTACACGCCACATGTTGGCAAAAGCTGGCTGTGGGAAAAATCGGGACACCTGGATTTCTATAAAGAGAACATGTATGCCCCAATGGAAATTGATAACGCCGAGTATTATGCCAAGCCGATGAACTGTCCATTTCACATTATGATTTATAAGACGCAGACGCGTAGTTATCGTGATCTTCCACTCCGCTGGGCGGAACTGGGTACGGTATACCGCTATGAGCGTTCGGGTGTCTTACATGGACTGCTGCGTGTACGGGGCTTTACTCAGGACGATGCTCACATATTCTGTACGCCTGACCAAGTCGAGGATGAAATCCTTACCGTATTGCGGTTTAGCCTGCAGGTCTGGCGTGATTTTGGCTTTAAAGAGATCAAAGCGTACCTTGCAACACGGCCTGAGAAAAGTGTTGGAGATGACGAGAGTTGGAACAAGGCAGCTGAGTCCCTTCGAAAGGCGATTGAGGCCGAAGAGTTGAGTTACGAAATGGATGAAGGCGGTGGAGCCTTCTACGGTCCCAAAATCGACCTGAAGATTAAGGACGCTCTTGGGCGCGAGTGGCAGATGTCTACCATTCAGTTCGACTTTAACCTACCGGAAAGATTTGACATGAGTTTTGTTGATGATGACGGTAAGGAGAAACGGCCGTATATGGTGCACCGAGCGCTGCTGGGCAGTATGGAGCGGTTTTTTGGCGTGCTGATAGAGCACTTTGGCGGGGCGTTTCCGGTATGGCTTGCTCCGGTGCAGGTTGTGGTGGTTCCGGTTGCGCCAGCTTTCTTTGAGTATGCTGATAAGGTGGCAAAAGAGCTGCGCGAGAAGGGGTGTCGGGTCGAAGTTGATCTGAGCGATGCGCGTATGAATGCGAAGATTCGTAATGCTGGCACCGCAAAAGTTCCCTATGTTGCCATTGTTGGTGAAAAGGAAATGGAAAGTGAGGGAGTTGCCGTACGGGTTCGTGGAGGTGCGCAACTGCCGCTCATGAGTGTTGCTGAGTTCGTTGGGCGTGTTGCTGAAGAAAACAGCTCGCGTGCGCTGAGCCTTGAAAGCACTTAGCTTTGTGAGCGCCTATCAGCGAATACTCAATTAAATGCAGGATAAGGAGATACTATGGCATCGGGTGGTAGCAAAAAATCCGTGCTAAGTCGAGTCCGTGAACACGATCGACGCATGGTTTTGCTTCGTCATTCGGCTGCGCTTCTGCATTGGGATCAAGAAACCTACATGCCTGGAGCCGGTGAAGAAGGACGTTCGGAACAGATAGCGCTCCTTGAGAGCTTGGCCCATGAGGAGCTTTCCTCACCAGTACTTGGTGAGTTGCTTGAAGAGGCGGGTGCATCGAATGATGTGGGAATACCCGGCGACTTGGACGAGTCTCTGCTTCGGGAGTTGCTGCGCGCGCATACACGAGCAGCTCTCGTTCCCACCCAGCTTATTGAGGAACTTGCCCGCACTGCAGGAGCTGCGCAGTCGGCTTGGCGACGTGCTCGAGAGCACGCGCATTTTGGAACGTTTCTTCCTTCGCTTGAGCGACTCATAAGCTTGCGGCGTGAGTACGCCGACGCAATAGGATGGGAAGATAGTCCCTACGATGCATTGCTTGATGAGTATGAGCCCTTCACCAGCACCGCGGAAGTACACGGGGTGTTTGCTAAACTGCAACCCCG
>CAZQIK010000114.1:0-5749 GCA_964593085.1 uncultured Spirochaeta sp. | reverse complement strand
CGCTACGTTGGAGACCTTATCCGCGGTGCGGTTGTCAACGTGCGCGCGAACACGCCGGAACAGACCCGGCGGCGGCGACGCTTTCTCGGTGGTGTAGCGGGCGTGTTTCGGGATATGACCATGACTGGTAACTTTGCCCTAATCCAGTCGGAGATTGATGCGAGTGGATTTACACTGACGCTTGCCGATCCAAACACTGGCCTCGTTGAGGACAAAAGTGTTGCCAACACTAATGACACGCGGCCGCTTGAGGGACAGTCACCGTACGTGCTCAATCTGTCATGGGGATACCGGAACTCGGTTTCGTGGTCGCAGAATAGAGACCAACACACCTCGATCTTCTTAAATTACAATGTTTTCGGTCCGCGAATTGTGCAGATTGGTACTAACGGCGTTCCGGACATCTACGAACAGCCGTTTCACCGGTTGAACCTGGTTATCAACCAGAGCTTCTCACAATACGTGTCGGTAGGACTCAGCGCCAACAACTTACTGGATCTTAAATCCGAAACTACCCTTGGTGATGAAAGACAATCCGATGGGAGCAACGTAGCTGAGTCCCGGCGCTTAGGTCGTTCGTACACCGTGTCTGTAAAGATATCACTGTAACTGTGTCGTACTTAAAGGAGATATGTACATGATTTTTTGCACCAAATCTAAACGAAAAGTTCTTATTCGGCTTGCGCAAGGCGTTATGCTTATCGCGGTTATTGTGATTGCTCCTACGCTGGTCCACGCGGCTGGCGAACAGGAGGGAGGCGGCCTGCGCCTCTCAATGGGTGGCTCCACAACCATGGATCCGGTCATGAGTTCCGCGGTAGAGCGCTACCTTTCTGACGTCGAGCCGACGGCTGAACTCTCATATGACGCGCCGGGGTCAACGGCCGGAATACAGGGAACCCTCAACGGTGTCTACGATATTGGCGCTGCCAGTCGGACGCTGTATATTCGCGAGCGTGAGCAGGGTCTTGAGGAAATGACGATTGCTATTGACGGGCTGGCGGTTGTAACTCATGGGAACGTTCCTATAGACGATATCAGCATGGATGATCTTGCAGCGATCTTTGTTGGAGAGATCCGCAATTGGGAAGAGTTCGGCGGACCGGACGAGGAGATTATCGTGGTCCGGCGTGATCAGGCCAGCGGCACCTTTGGTGCGTTCATGGAGGCGGTGCTGGTACGGAACTACGGCGATGATGCCCGCTACATTAGGCGAGCGCTGGTTACCGAGAGCAACGGCAACATGGCCACTATGGTCACGCAAACACCCTATGCCATCGGATACGTTTCACTCGTGACGATGCGCCGGGTGTTAGAGCAGGGCGGGAAGGCGATATCGGTAGACGGAGTGGAAAATTCAATCGAAACGGTAGCTACTGGTGAATACCCCATCACACGACCTTTGAATATCCTGACTGTAGGAGAGGCCACTGGTTCCCGTAAGGTTTTTATCGATTTCTTGCTGAGCGACGAAGGTCAGGACATCGTCCGCGACGTTGGATTCCTCCCGGTCCGCTGAGCGGACGGTAGAATGGAGATTACCGGTGAAGTTACGAGCAATCTTTGAAGCCGCGGGAAAAGGTTTTTTTCTTGCGTGTGCAGCGCTTTCGGCATTGAGTGTGGTGTTCATTACGATATTTGTTTTCAATGAAGGCACCCCGCTCTTTTTCCAGTCACTGGATGGTTTCACGCCGCCAACACTTGCAGAGTTTCTCTTTGGCACTGAGTGGTATCCTATTGGCACCCCTCCTGACTTTGGTATTGCTCCGTTTATTGTTTCATCTTTAATGGTAACTGCAGGGGCTTTGCTCTTGGCGGTTCCTATTGGGGTGGCGGTAGGGGTGTTCATTGCGGAGGTTGCGAAAGGGCGCTGGGGTGAAGTGTTGCGCTCGGCTACAGAGGTGCTTGCCGGTATTCCATCTGTGGTCTACGGGTTCTTTGGAGTTATGATGATCGGTTTCTTTCTCCGGAATGTACCAAATCCCATAGTTAATTATAACGCGTTTTCTGCGATGTGTATTCTCGCAATCATGACACTCCCGACGATTATCAATATAACCGAGGTTTCGGTTCGATCCGTACCGAGGGAGTACGCTGAGGCAAGTATTGCTTTGGGATCGACTCATTGGCAGACGATATCGCGGGTAATCGTGCCTGGCGCACGCCGAGGTATCATCACCGGGATTCTGCTGGGTACCGGGCGGGCAGTTGGGGAAACTATGGCTGTACTCATGGTCGCTGGCAACCAACCAACCCTGCCTACCCACGGGGTGTATTCACGTGTACGGACGCTGACGATGGCGATCATTAACGATATGGGATACGCCGGTGGAGATCACCGCGTCGCGCTTTTTGCAGTCGCAATGGTTTTATTCATCTTTATTCTAACAATCAACTCAGCGGTACAGATTCTGATGCTCCGATCTCGGGTGAGGGTAGGTTCGTGAAAAGTACCGCAGTGCCTCGCAGCCGGCATACCGTTATTGTTCGGCGGTGGAATAATATTGCCAAGGGCGGTCTTTGGCTCGCGGCTGGTCTTACGCTGACGGTGCTTGTGTTGATTATTGGATACATCGTGGTAAACGGTTTCTATACTCGTTCAACCGAACAGGAACCGGTTGCTTCGATCTCGAATGACGTTGTTCCGGTGGGCGGTGAATATTCGGACGTGGAGTTTTCGGTGCTCGTCAACCCATCTTTGAGATTACGTGATTTGGCTTACGACGACCTTCGGGATATCTATTCCGCAGAGAATAATTTCTGGGGTTTTCTGACTGGGCAGAATCGTGGTGTAGAGGCAGCAGTCTGGCAGCAAGATGCAAGATTTATAGATGCAGTGGCTAGCTACCTGGTACTCGAAAATGAAGGTCTGCCCGACAGTATCTCTAGCTTGCGCGCATTGGAGGATGTTCGGGACTACATAGAGCAGTCTCCGGGAGCAGTGGTAATTGTCCCCGCCGATTTAGTGGAAGACGTAGATTATGGCCGGGTTCTCCCTATTCGCCAGTACAGCGTAGCGGTCAACCCGTCAGTAACTGAGCTGGCCGACGGACGTCGATTGCGCGCGATAAATGAACCGCAGATTGCAGTCTTAGTGCGGGGTGAACTGGATAGTTGGAGGAGCTTAGCCCGGTACGCAGAGAACGAAGCAGTCGGAGAGGGCGTTACGCCTACCATGATCCGGCTTTCGAATGAAGTCCCGGCCGAATACCGTGCTGCGCAAGATGCGTTTTCCCAGCAGAACTCAGTATCCGGTTTCCAGTCGAGTCAGTCTCTGGCAGCTGCTGGAGACCTGCTGGCAGCAACGCCGGGTTCGTTTGCGCTGCTACGACGCCCGGATACGATAAGGCTTGAAATACCGGTCATTGACATCCGGTTCGTTCGACACTCTGCCAATCTCAGACCATCTTTCCTGTGGGAACCGCCGAGCCGCGCTGGCGAGGTAGGTGGAATCAGCACGATTATTCTAAATACCTTGGCAGTTATCGTGTTTGTTGTGTTGTTTGCGACACCGATCGGAGTGGCCGCGGCGATATATTTAGTTGAGTACGCTAAGCAAGGACGTTTGGTGATGCTGCTCAGGATTGGCACAGATACCCTTGCGGGAGTTCCATCGATCATCTTTGGACTGTTCGGTTTGGTCTTCTTCAGTCAGTTGCTTGGGCTTCAGACGGGGCTGCTGGCCGGTACGTTTACGTTGACTTTGATGATTCTACCGACGATTGTCAGGACCGCTGAAGAAGCGTTATTGAGCGTACCCGTGGCTCACCGGGAGGGGAGTTTAGCGCTTGGTGCTACAAAAATGCAAACGATCTTTCGGGTCGTACTTCCAACTGCGATGCCCGGTATCCTGACCGGTGTGATTCTTGGAATCGGCCGTACGATTGGTGAAACTGCGGCAGTTCTATTCACGATGGGTAGTAATCTGTCGCTGCTGAGAAGCCTCAACTCACCTCTCCGGGTTCTCTCGGTACATCTCTATCTTCTCGTTCGTGAAACTATATCGATTCCTAACGCCTTTGCTACGGCAACTATACTGGTATTGATAGTGCTCATTATCAACATAACAGCTAGGCGACTCATAAATCAGTTGAACTCAGGAGTACGTACTTTATGACGCAAATGGCGCTTTCAGAAACGGGAAATGCAAATGTCAAGATTGAGGTGTCTCAACTATCATTATATTATGGTGCCTTTCAGGCACTCGATAAGGTTTCACTTGCGGTACCGACCAATCAGGCAACCGCGCTTATTGGCCCATCAGGGTGTGGTAAGTCGACGTTTCTCCGGGTCTTGAATCGAATGAACGACATTATCGACTCGGTGAGAATTGAAGGTACCGTTACGTATGACGGTCACGATGTGTATTCTGAGTATGATGTTATTGAGTTGCGTAAGCGCATTGGAATGGTTTTCCAAAAACCCAATCCGTTTCCTATGTCGGTGTACGATAACGTAGCCTATGGCCCGCGCGTTCATGGAATACGGTCTAAGACTGTTCTGCAGGAGACGGTAGAGAGCAGTCTCCGACAAGCAGCGCTGTGGGAAGAGGTGAAAGATCGACTGAATAAATCGGCACTCAGCCTTTCTGGTGGGCAGCAACAGCGGTTGTGTATTGCTCGAGCAATTGCTGTAGAACCGGATGTAATACTCATGGACGAACCAACAAGCGCCCTTGACCCGGGATCCACTACCAGGATCGAGGATTTGCTTTCAGAGCTAAAAAACAGCTATACAATTGTTATCGTCACGCACAATATGCAACAAGCGGGGCGCGTTGCCGACCAGACTGCGTTCTTCTTGAACGGTATGGTAATAGAGGCTGGCGAAACCAAGGATATCTTTTTCGACGCCAAGAATCCGCAGACTGAGGCCTATATTTCCGGTCGGTTTGGATGATTGAAAGCGGAGTGACAAACCATGCGTTGGTCGTAGCTCACAAGTTCGACATACGCTCTCAGGCTGAGCTGGAGTTGCCGGTGGAAGGATATATCGTACATGTCGAGAGGAGTTCTGCCTCGGCACTCGCGTTCCTTCAGCAACATGCAGCCAGCCTGGTTGTCATCGAACATCCTCTCGGCGAAGAGAGCGGAATAGTCTTGTACCGTCAAGTTAAGGACTCTCTTCGGAAACTCGGAATGTCATCTACACCGGTGTTTGTCTACGTTGGGCCGGAACACCACGCTGAGATTGTAACTTCCCTTGAATCCGGCGTCGATGACTATATCCGGTATCCTGCGAGTTTCGGCGTGCTGAGTTCTCGGGTGAGGCTTATCAAAGCTGGTCCGGATAGTCCATCGAACCGGGGAAGGATACACCGTGGATCGATTATGATTGATCTTGGCCGACACGAGGTGTTCTGCGGCTCTCGTGAGATTCAGCTTTCGGTGATGGAGCTGTTTGTGCTGACCGTACTTCTCCGTGATCCTGGGCGCGTATGGAGTCGAGCTGACATTCTGCGCGAGAAATTTGGCGGTCACCCGACCACTACGGAACGTTCAGTTGACGTGCACATTCGAGCGCTGCGTAACAAGCTGGGGGAGTGTGGCAATATCATCGAGACGGTTCGTGGAGTGGGCTACCGGGCACTTGATGACCTTGTTGAAAGCCCGAGGGCTTAATGTGCAAGTAACACACGTGTGCAAGCTAACACACGTGTGCAAGCGTTCCGGTAGTAACGACCACATAGTCGTACCGATATGTCTTTTTCACCCCGGTGAGAAGGTGCGTGGTAAAGTCCATCGCGGTG
>CAZQIK010000113.1:0-5807 GCA_964593085.1 uncultured Spirochaeta sp. | reverse complement strand
GTTTCTTTCAGTATCTCAAGCCAACAAACACGATTTCAAAAGGCAACGCACGTTATGAGCGGAGTCAGATAAAACCGAATCAAGGTCATCAACCGTGAAAATCAGTCCATACGATGTCGCGAGTCATACTCTCAAGCTGAATCATATAGCATGTTGATAATCGTGTCACTAGTAGTATCCGGTTAAATATGGCAATTCTACAGGTTGCCCTACCGCGGCAAAGATACCGCGCGACTCTGGTTTTTTCGGTGGGACTGTCGATGCGGACACGGCAGAGTTTTTTTGCTACCATTACGCCAACTATGAAACAAGCAATAATTTATACACAGACCGATGAAGCTCCGGCCTTGGCCACCTATTCACTGTTGCCTATTATCAAGACTTTTGTCGATGCCGTAGGTGTGGGCGTTGAGACTCGCGATATTTCGGTTGCCGGAAGAATTCTGGGAGCCTTTCCGGAACGGCTCGCCCCCGAGCAGCGCGTGCCGGATGACCTAGCCGAACTCAGTGAACTCGTTCTGCAGCCAGATGCCAATATTATCAAACTTCCCAATATTAGCGCATCGCTGCCGCAGTTGCGTGCCGCAATTGCCGAACTCCAACAGCAGGGTTACGATATCCCCAACTATCCTGAGGAACCGCGCAACGACGAAGAGCATGCAGTACGTGAGCGTTATGACCGGATTAAGGGGAGCGCTGTTAATCCGGTGTTGCGCGAGGGTAACTCCGACCGACGTGCGCCGCGATCGGTAAAAGAATATGCCCGCATGTATCCGCATTCCATGGGGGCATGGAGTCCCGACTCAACGTCTCATGTCGCAAGTATGCAGGAAGGTGACTATTTCGGCAGTGAGAAATCTGCAACGGTCGCCGCCGACGGAACCGCAACCATCCGTTTCGTGCCTAACGCTGGCCGAAAGGACGCCGAAGGCGAGGTGCTCAAAGAGGGTGTGCGCCTCAATGCGGGTGAGATCATAGATGCAGCCGTGATGCGGCGCTTGGATCTGCGCACGTTTTTTGCGCAGGAAATTCAGTCGGCCAAGGAACAGGACGTGCTCTTTTCGGTACACCTGAAGGCAACCATGATGAAGGTCTCAGACCCGATAATTTTTGGACATGTCGTTTCGGTCTTTTTCCAAGACGTCTTTGAGAAGTACGCTGATGCCTTTGAACGCCTGCGCGTTACACCAAATAACGGTCTTGGCGACTTACTTGCACGTATTGAGGCGCTACCCGAGGCCGAGCAAGCAGCCATTAAGTCCGATATCGACCTGTGTTTTGCAAATGGGCCGTCGGTGTCGATGGTGGATTCCGACAGGGGAATATCCAGCTTTCATGTGCCAAGTGACTTCATTATTGACGCAACTATGCCTGCTGCCATTCGCACTTCCGGACAGACCTGGGCGCCGGACGGTAGTGCGGCCGACACCAAATTTGTTATTCCGGACCGCTCGTATGCCGGTGTGTACCAGACGGTGATAGAGGACTGCAAAAAGAACGGTGCTTTTGATCCGCAAACCATGGGTAGTGTGCCGAATGTCGGCCTTATGGCGCAACAGGCTGAGGAGTACGGTTCACATGACAAAACCTTTGAGATTTCCGGCCCTGGTACGGTTGAGGTGGTGGACCAGGATGGAAGGGTGTTGCTGGAGCAAGATGTTGCAACTGGTGATATTTTTCGCATGTGCCAGGTAAAAGATGCGGCGGTCCGCGACTGGGTACGGCTTGCGGTAGAGCGGGCGCGGCTCAGCAAAACTCCGGCTGTTTTTTGGTTGGACGAAAAGCGGGCCCATGATGCCGAGCTCATACAAAAGGTGAAGGCCTACCTGCCGGAGCATGACACCACCGGGCTTGATATTCGCATTATAGAGCCTGCAGCCGCCACCCAGTTGTCGGTTGATCGTGCACGTCGTGGCGAGGATACCATCTCGGTAACCGGCAATGTCTTGCGTGACTACCTTACCGATCTATTTCCTATCCTTGAGGTGGGAACCAGTGCAAAGATGCTGTCTATAGTGCCGCTCATGAACGGTGGCGGCCTTTTTGAAACCGGTGCGGGTGGCTCGGCTCCCAAACACGTGCAGCAAATGGTGAAGGAAGGGCATCTGCGGTGGGATTCGCTGGGAGAGTTTCTGGCGTTGGCGGTTTCGCTGGAACATCTGGCCCGTACCTTTGACAACCAAGGGGCGCAGCTGCTTGCCGAGACGCTGGACCGGGCTACCGGCGAGTGGCTCAAGGACGGAAAGTCGCCTTCGCGCAAGGTGAAGGAGCTTGATAACCGGGGTAGCCACTACCACCTTGCGCTGTACTGGAGTCGCGCTATGGCGGAATCGGAAGCAAGCGCCGAACTCAAGGAGCGCTTTGAAGCCTTATCTAAGGAGCTTGGTGAGGCCGAAACACAGATTCTAAAGGAACTTGAAGATGCGCAGGGCGCTCCGGTGGATTTTGGGGGCTACTATCGACCAGATCACAAGAAAGCCGAGGCTGCTATGCGGCCGAGTCGCACCTTGAACGCGATTCTGTCCGGTTTCTCGGGTGTTTCCTTGAAAAGCCTGTAGCGAGGTGCAGCTTGTCGAGCGGAGGAGCAGCGGTGATTGACGATATAAAGAATATTCTTCGTGCGCGCGTCTATGATGTTGCAATTGAGTCGCCGCTAACGCGTGCGGCAAAGCTCTCGGCGGCTGCCGGGACCAACATCTACCTGAAGCGTGAGGATCTCCAGGCGGTAAACTCATTTAAACTGCGCGGGGCATACAATAAAGTCGCCAATCTTACCGAGGAAGAGCGGTCGCACGGTATCATTGCCGCTAGTGCCGGGAACCACGCTCAGGGTGTAGCCCTGAGCGCCAAGAAGCTGGGCGTGCGTGCTATGATTGTCATGCCAAAAACAACCCCGGCAATTAAAGTTGAGGCGGTCAAGGGACACGAGGCCGAGATCGTGCTTGTTGGAGACAGCTTTAGCGATGCCTACGCCCACGCCCAGGTACTTGAGGCCGAAACTGGGGCTACCTTCGTCCACCCCTTTGACGACCCCTTGGTTATTGCAGGTCAAGGCACAATTGGCAGGGAGATACTGGAGCAGCTGCCCGACACCACTCACATTTTTGTTCCAGTCGGCGGCGGTGGACTCATTGCCGGTATATCGATGTACGTTAAGCAGCTTCGGCCCGACGTTCAAGTCATTGGGGTGGAGCCAGCCGACAGCAATGTGATGCAGGTCTCACTTGCGGCCGGAGAGCGTGTAGTCTTGGATCATGTTGGAATATTTGCCGACGGAGTTGCGGTGAAACAGGCCGGTATTCACACGTTTGCACTGGCTGCCAAATATGTCGACCGGGTTGTTACGGTAAGCACCGACGAAATATGCGCCGCCATGAAAGCGGTGTTTGAAGATACCCGCAGTATTGTTGAACCGGCAGGGGCGCTGGCAGCTGCAGGAATAATGCAGGCAGATCTGCCGCAGAACGCACAGGTGGTGGCCGTTTGCTCCGGTGCAAATATGAGTTTTGAACGGCTGCAGCAGGTTGCCGAGCGGACCCTCATTGGATCTGGGCGCGAAGTGATAGTAGCCGTAACTATGCCCGAAAAGGCTGGTGCATTGCGCCATTTTTGTTCCGACCTCTTGGGCGATCACAGCATTACCGAGTTCAACTATCGACTCGGTAGTCGCCGCAAAGCCCATGTGCTTCTTGGCATCAGTATAGCCAGTTCCACCGATAAAGAGGCGTTGATGAAGAGGCTGAATGATTTTGAGTATGAGTACACCGACCTCTCGGACGACGATATTGCCAAAGAGCATGTGCGACATATGATTGGCGGCCTGGCCTCCGGCGCTGCGCATGAGCACCTGTACCAAATAAATTTTCCCGAGCGACCAAGTGCGTTGGGCGACTTCCTTGCGACCCTGGGTACGCGGTGGAATATTAGCGCGTTTCACTATCGGAATCAGGCAAGCGACGCTGGCAACGTGCTCATTGGATTCGAGACTGAAGATCGGGCTGCACTTGAAGAGCGCCTGAACGAAACCGGTTACGACTGGGCCGCTATAGATCACGCGCCTTCTATACGACTCTTTGTTAGCGCAGGACTAGACTAAGCCTCTTTTCGCATGTTGCATATCACAAAGAAATTCTATTATCCACTATATACACCCCTCTACAGAGTTTTTCGTTGACAGATACATATACTCGGGTTACAAGAGAAGCACGTCACAAGCGTAACGTCATTATTTTTTAACATCTCGTACCATACGAAGGCACTCGTTTGTAGTGTCTCTATGCTGCGGGAACCACGGAGGATTTTTTATGCTACCACTTTTAGCATCGCTCCCCATCCTACTGGCAATCGTTCTCATGGTTGTCGTAATGATGCCGGCGAAAAAGGTTATGCCGCTTGCATGGTTGCTTGCTGTCATAGTCGCGGCAACTGCATGGCAGATGCCGGCCAGCTGGATTGCGGGTGCGTCCATTTTCGGTGCCCTTAACGGGTTTAACATCTTGGTCATTGTATTCGGTGCATTGGTGCTCATGAATACTTTGAAGAACAGCGGTGCGATAAAAACCATCAACGCAACTTTCAACGGCATTAGCTCTGATCGGCGCGTACAGGTTGTTATTATCGCTTTTCTGTTTGGCGCATTCATTGAGGGCGCGGCCGGGTTCGGTACTCCTGCAGCCCTTGCAGCTCCGCTCCTAGTCGGCCTTGGCTTTCCACCACTAGCTGCCGCCTCTGTTGCACTTATTGCCAACAGTGCCCCGGTTAGTTTTGGTGCGGTCGGAACGCCTATCATTGGTGGTGTTTCCGCTGTTTTGGGCCTGCCTCTTGAGTCTGCAGAGCTTGCTGGCATTGGCCTCTGGGCAGCAATTCCGCATGCAATTGGTGCACTTATTGTGCCGGTTGTTGTGGTCGGTGTTATGGTTCGCTTCTTTGGTGAAAAGAAAAGCTGGAAAGATCTTGGTCCGGCTGTGCCGTTTGCCGTTTTTGCTGGCGCCACCTTTGCAGTTCCTTACATTTTAATTGCTGCCTTCATCGGTCCTGAGCTTCCATCACTTCTTGGTGGACTGATCGGCCTTGCTATCACAGTTCCAGCTGCACGCGCAGGCTTTCTAGTACCAAAAGAGACTTGGCAGTTTGGTAACCGTACAACCTGGGATAGTGCGTGGGTTGGCGTAAAAGAGCTACTTCCTACCGAGCAAGAACTTGAGGATGCCAAGACTCAGAAAGCGTCGGACCTCCCCATTTCTCCGTTACGAGCATGGACGCCATACGTTTTGGTATCCGCTATCTTGGTTTTCACCCGTGTGATTCCTTCCCTTAAGGGTTTTCTTGCAGGGTTGACTATTACGATCCCGGACATTCTCGGTACCGGATTAACATTTAACTTTGCTTGGGCTTACCTGCCCGGAACTGTTGGTTTTATGCTGGTGGCCCTTATTGCTATTCCTCTCCTCGGCTTTGGCGACAAGGCGAAAGACACCTGGCTTCATACCTTAAAGCAGATCGTTCCAGCAGCCATTGCGTTGTTCTTTGCGGTTGGAATGGTGCAACTTATGTTAAACTCCGGTAACTACCCGGGTGCAAACATAGACGGTATGATGGTTGTGCTTTCCGGCGCTGCTGCCTCAGCCTTTGGTGGAATCTGGCCGTTTGTTTCACCGTTTATCGGTGTTCTTGGTGCATTCATGTCCGGTAGTAATACTGTGTCGAACATTCTGTTTTCCGCCTTCCAGAACGGTGTTGCCCTTGAGGCCGGAATTGCAACCACCGTTATTGGTGGTGCACAGGTTGCGGGTGGTGCTGCAGGTAAC
>CAZQIK010000112.1:0-5835 GCA_964593085.1 uncultured Spirochaeta sp. | reverse complement strand
GTGCCAGTGTCGTCGCCGCCGGTGCCAGTGTCGTCGCCGCCGGTGCCAGTGTCGTCGCCGCCGGTGCCAGTGTCGTTGCCAGTGTCATCACCGTCGTTGGACGGGGTGCTTGTGGTGCGGGCACCTTGGGTGCGGGATTCACCCGGGGGTGAGACAAAGACCTGCACGGTGGAGCTTGCCTCGCGGGCGGCCGCGGGTGGAGCAGGGGGATTCTGGCCGGTGGAGCTTGAGGCCTCTCCACCACCAACGCTGACCGACTCACCAAAGCGGTTTGCCAGGCGCACACTACCGGTCTGTACCTGGAGGTTCACTCCGTCAAACTCAAAAGTGGTGCCGCGCACAGCAGCGGTGGCCACCGGGCTGCGCATGCGGAACTCACTCTGGCGCCCGGCTGTTGTCCTCACGTTTGCCCGTACCCGTCCAACGCGCAGGAACAGGTCGCTCTCCACGAGGCCTTCGCGCTCTATGAGCTCCTCAAGGGTGAGGCGTGAGAGCTGCTGCACCTCTAAGATTGCCGGGCCAATTTCAAGCTCGGCTGCGGCACCAAATCCGGTAGAGACTGTGGCCCCAAGCGGCAGGCGCATGCCCTGCTCAACGGCGCTCCAGGCACCGGAGGCACCCTCACGCATCTCAACGCGGCCGTTAAAGGAGACCACGCGCGCCTCAGGCTGTTGCTGTGCCGCCAAGCCCGCGGTGAGTATTAGAGCACTAAGCAGTGCTGCTGCTGCACACACTCCTGTGCGCACGATCTTTCGAAAATATAGAGCGTTCATATGCATCTCTCCTACAAGGCTGCCGACAGCTCAAGCTTGCCTAGGTACTGGGGGTCGGCGTCTTTACCCAGTATGCCCATCTCTTCATCGGTCATTGGTAGGAACACCCCACCGGTTAGCGCGAGGCCGAAGTCTGAGAACAGCCGCGCTGCAATGTTGAGCGTTACTTCATTTCCGTACCACTGCCCATCCGCTGCGGCCGCCTCAGGCTCTGTGGCGCTGAAAAAACTGCGCAGCGTGAGTGCGGTCTGCACCGCGCGGGCGGCGGCAGACCCAGAGTTAGCAAACGGACGCAGTGAGTAGCCAGCCTCGGCGTAGATTAAGTCACTCACCGGGCGGGAGAACACCGTGCCTACCGAGGCGCCACTAATGGAGCGGAAGGGAGAGAACTCCCCTTCATCTGCACTTGCATAGATTCCAGCTAAGCTGAGGCGGCTAAAGAGCAGACTTTCACGGAAGTAGCGCAGGCGGGCAATGCCCAAGATGCCCAGTTCATCAACTGAGTCACCGTCCTTGGTGTCCTCTGTGCCCTGCATCAGCGTGCCGCTTGCGTTGTAGTACAGACCGCCAGCCACCGGCCCCTCAAGTGCCAGGGTGTAGTAGCCGGAGTGGTAGGTGTCCTCCCCTGTTTCTGCATCCCTCAGGTCATACTGCCCGGTAACGCCCAAGCGCACGGTGTGGGGGCCAAGAAGTTCGGGGAATACAAACTCTGCAATGCCCACCGCACGGGCTGGGCCAAAGAACTCATCATCTATGTCTGCGAAGTCAGCTCCGGTCAGGCGGATATCTGAGTTCGGGTCAAGCTGTAGCCCGGTGTAGGCCGCATCAAGGCGCATGTTGAAGGCCGGAAAGCGCAGTCGCAGCCGCCCTCCGTCTGCCAAGTGGCTTATCACCCGTCCGGTGGAGTCTGAAAAGCGGAAGCGCCCGGCACTTGCTTCAAGCACGCTTTGCTCCCCCATGAGGGCGGGGTAGCTCCCGGTGAGGCGCAGTAGGTCTACATCAAAGAGGTAGGGACGCTCATCGGTGAAGGTGTAGCTGCCTTGTGTAGCTAGCTCATACGTGGCGCTTCGTGGGGTGGAGGGGTCTGAGAAAAACAGCCGCCCCCACAGTGCGGAGGTAAAAGCAAAGGAGCCCACAGGCTCATCCCAGTCCTCATTGTCAATGCGGCTGCGGGTGTCCATGTCCAGGGTTAGGCCCCAGTCACCGTCAGCGGCAGCCAGCTGCAGCGCCGGAGCGCCCAGTAGCACGAGCATACAGGTTATGAGCACCGATATCGGTATATTTCTGGGCGATGTTTTCATAGTAGGCCTCGCTCATCAAGCTGCAGCACGCGGCCAAGGATGCGCACCCCACGCTCTGCAGAGAGGTTCATGCCGGGGTAGGCACGGCCTTGGAGAATGCCGCGGTGCGAGAGCTCGCGGGTAGCGTAGCGCGGCCCGGCGGCAACGCGGTACATAAGCCCGCCTGAGAGATCGTAGGTCTGCATCACCAGGTGTGCATACTCACCCAGGCTCACTGCATCACTGGCACTAAGCCCGCTCAGTGCCCAGCCCTGCTCATCAAGGTATGCTATGGCCTCGGTGGGAGTTGCCTCATCTGCAATCTCACCAGCGGAAGCCAGTACCAGGTAAGCGGCGCTGCCGTAACTTAGCTGCTGCTCGGCGAGTACCGAGTCCAGGTAGTCGTTGGACTGCGCTGCAAGAAGCGTTGCACTGAGCGCCAAGAGCCCCACAAAAACAGCCTTTTTCATAGAAAAACCCCTCTGTTCTTTTGCAGTAATGAAACTGCCATTAAAATATACCACCAGGGAAGAAAAAAAACCTTATCCACTTGTGGTCCACCCCTACCGCTGCTGGAGATTCGGCATTATTCCACCTCGATAAGGCTGCCTAGATCCACCGTCACACTATTCCCTATATTTGGAGCACTTTCCGTCACGTCCGGAAAGAGCCCCTCTGCCACGGCCTGGACAATTGCACCGCCAGCATCAACGCCGGTCATGATGGAGGGTAGCGCCACATCTATATCTGAAGGGAGCTCACTCACACCCGGGAATGCCGCCGAGATGGTGAGTTTCATAAACTCAATCTCATTTCCCAGAAAACCCAGGCCGGGAAGCTCGCTCACGGTGGGATCTGGTACCAACACCCGCGCGTGAATGTAGCCGCCTTGGTTCGCCACCAGCTGGTCAAGCCGCCCAGCGCCGGGAGCACACGTGACCATGTCAGGACAGTCATACGGCTGCAGGTCATTGTAGGCCCAGCTGGGGGTGTCATACCACCACAGATGGAACACCGCGACATCTTGTGTGCCGTCAAAGCCGACACCACGGTACTCCCAGACAAACGCATCAAAGGGAATATTATAGGTATTGGCGTTATTCACGACGGACACCAGGTATGCTGTTGGTGGGTTATACATGCGGTGAGTGCCGATCTCTGCTAACTCGGTGGTTTCTTCTCCGTCTCCCGCGTCGGTTTCCTCACCCTCATCCGGCACCTCATCACCATTTTCACTCTCATCATCCGAGCCGGACTCAAAGCCGTACTCGGCAAGCAGGAAGTCGTCGAATGCTTGGAAGTTGTCATCCAGGTTCAGGCTCACCTGGGTAGTCTCTCCGGCCGGGAGGGTCCGGCGGCGGAAGTCCATGGCCTCGTGCCAGGTGCCGCTGCAGTCGTTCTCGTCAAGTAAGCTGCCTTCGCAGGCCTCGGCAAAGACTGCGACAACGTAGGTTGCGTCACCCTTGAGTCCTGTCAGGCCGACCGAACCGGCGGTTCCCAGCCCAAAGCTTATGGGGAGGGTGCGAATGCGGGCGGCTGGGTAGCGTGCATCAAGCTCCTCTTGGCTCAGGTCCTGCGCATTTTCTAAGGCATCAAAAAGGTTGTTGAGTTCCTCGGGCGAGAGAAGAAGGTAGCTTTCCTCTATTACGTACACATATAAAGTGCCGTCGCCGGTGAAGGTCTGCTGCGCGCCAATACCGCCAGATGCAAGCAGGTTGGGAACGGTGGCCTCAATGGCTAGGTTTGTCTCGCGGCCGTCCGGCTGCCAGTAGCAGGCGCCTAAGAACAAAGACAGGCCGAGCAGGGCAACAAAAAGCTGAATGATGCTGCGTGCCCGCACCGTGGTTTGGCGGGCCTGCACCGAGATATCGCCGGTACCCATGTTAGAAGCTCTCAAAGCCGTCAATGACAAAGTCAATGCGGATACTTGCTGTCTCACTTACTACCGCCGAGCTTTGGGTTCCTTCGGTGCGGGTTTCACCCGGTGGGGCGGTGTAGACTTGCACCGTGGCGGCCGCTTCGTAGGCTTCTACCACCGATACCGGGCCACCGTCGCCCTCGGCAGAGCTGCTCTCACCGGCAGCGACAAATACGCTTTGGTTGCGTTCGTTGGTGAGCTGCACCGTGCCGGTCTCTACGGTGAGGTTGAGACCATCAAACTCAAAGCTGGTGCCGCGGACGGCAGCGGTGGCAACCGGGCTGCGCATTCTAAACTCATTCTGGCGTCCTGCGCTGGGGCGCACCTCGGCGCGCACCCGTCCTACCTGGAGATAGAGATCAGTAGACAGCAAGCCCTCACGCTCGGCCAGGGCCTCAAGCTCCATGCGCGTGAGTTGTCGCACCTGTAGCAGAGCGGGGCCAATTTCTACGACGGCTGTTGCGCCAAACCCGGTAGAAATAGTGGTACCAAGCGGTAGTTCCATGCCGACCTGCGCAGGGCGCCAGCGTCCGCCGGGTTCTATCAGCTCAACACGGCCTTGTAGTTCGCTTACCGTTGCCTCAGGGGCGGTTCTTTGTGCAAAGCTGCTAAAAACTGGTGCAGCAATCAGCGTCACAACGAGGCACAGACGAAATATCGATGTACGGGTCATAGAGACCTCCCTAAAGTGCCGAGGATATCTCGGCTTTTGCATAGAACTCTGTACGGCGCTCGCCAGAGAAAGCTCCGTAACTTCCGGTTTCCGGTATAAAAACTCCGCCAGTTAAGGCAAAGCCAAGGTCAACAAAAATGCGGCCAGCAATGTTGAGTACCACTTCATTTCCTAGCCAGCGCCCAGCATCTTCAAGCTTGATACCGGCAGTAGCCGGAAGCTCATCTGTGGCGGTGAAGAAGTTGCGTGCTGCAATGCCGGTTTGAATGTTCCGCATTGCTGGTGAGCGGCTGGCGGAAAAGGGGCGAAGTGCGTAGCGAAGCTCGCTCACAATTATGTTCTGCAGTGGGAGGCCCAGCACGGTGCCAGCATTTGAGCTGACGACCGGTACAAAGGAGTCCCAGGTGCCGTCTGGCCCGCTTGCGTACTGCAGCCGGAAGCTTGCTCGCGAGAAGGCCAGGTCCGGCCGGAACAGCCGCAAGCGTCCCGATGCCAGGAGCCCCAGTGTATTATCCGCGTCGTCGTTTAGCTCCGCAACTCCTGTTGAGACGGTGGTGAACACATCATAAAAGAGGCTCGGTACAACCGGCCCCTCCAGCAGCAGGCTGTAGTAGCCCGAATGGTATATGTCATCACCAGCGTCGGTTCCATGCACCACGTCACGGAGGTCTCGTTGCCCGACAACCGAAACGCGCGCGGTGTGGCGCTGAAAAATTCGCGGCACGCTGAGGCTGAGAATGCCAAAAGCACGGGCAGGTCCAAAAAGCTCGTCGTCATCAGACAATTCCTGCGCATCTGCTGCGCTTACGCGGATGTCCGAGTTTGGGCTCAGTTGCAGCCCGGTATAGCCGGACGCCAGTTCAAGACGCAGCCGCGTGAAGCTAAAGCCCAGTTCGACGCCGTCGGCGGTGTGGTTGAGCACTGCGCCGGTGGGCTCGGTAAAGCGAAAGCGCCCGGCGGTGGCTTGCAGCTGCGAGCCGGTGCCCAGAACGGCCGGAAAGGTGCCGCGCGAGCGTAGAGTAGTCACATCAAAGAGGTACGGACGCTCGTCATTCCAGGTGTAACTGAGGTCAGCGGCCAGCTCCAGGCCTCCGTTTCCGCGCATCGGCACAAAGTAGCGTGACCAGAGGGCACTTGAAAAAACGTAGGCAGTGTCGCGGTCGGCCCAAGCCTCTTCCAGACGGAGAGTTG
>CAZQIK010000111.1:0-5849 GCA_964593085.1 uncultured Spirochaeta sp. | reverse complement strand
GCGGCATGAATCGAGGGAAAATTCGCAAGATTCGACGTGCGGTAAAGTGTACGTTGCAGCTGGGTGGTGGAATCCGGTCGGAGGACGATATCGAGGAACTCCTTGATATTGGAATTGACAGATTCGTGGTAGGAACGGCGTTTGCCAGAAGGCCACAGATTGTTGAAGGCTGGACGGGCCACTACGGGAGCATTTTCCTTGCAGGTATTGATGCCCGTGGCGGTAAGGTGCAGGTTTCGGGTTGGGAAGAAGATTCTGGGATTGACGATATAACTCTTGCAAAACGGGCGCGCGAGTTGGGGGCATGTGGGATCATCTACACCAACATTGAGAAAGACGGCGCGCTGCAGGGGCCGGATATTGTGCGCACGAGCCTCATTGCCGAGAGTTGTGGGTTGCCGGTTATTCTGTCCGGGGGAATTGCGTCGGCTGAGGATGTAGAGAGGGTCGCCGGTGAGGGTCACAAGAGCATTGTCGGTGTAATCGCGGGCCGTGCTATCTATGAAGGCAAGCTCGATCCAGCAGCCTTTTTTGCTAAGCAGCCTGCGGCATTGGAGGAAACGAGTTGGTGAGTTCAGAACTGGAAAACGATGTCAAGGCGGTAGTACTTCGATCTTCTCAGGGCGATGTAGTAGCTGCGGCCTTGCAAAACGCAAAGGCTTTTCGTAAGAGCCTTGAGAACAATGAGCTGTGGGTGTATCAACCCGAGGGCGGTCGAGTGCTACCCTACGACATGGGAAGCATCAGCTTGCAGGAGTTGCGTGATTGTGGTGCCTGGTATGAGGCGGTTGTCCTGCCAGCCAGTAACGGATCCGCAGAAGGGGGTGAAGGAAGCAACGAGGTCACGCCCCCTTCCGAGCCCCAAAGACATGCGGCGCCGGGCTCCACAACGAAGCCATCCGCCGCCCACGCCGATCCCGTGCTTGAGCGCCTTGCACACCTCATTTCCGCTCGGCGCAGAGATCTACCGGAGGGATCTTATACGAGTTATCTCTTCCGCGAAGGCGAGGACAAGATTCGCAAAAAGACCGGTGAAGAAGCAATAGAGCTAATTCTTGCCCGTACAAGCGAGGACATTCGCAACGAGGCCGCGGACCTCATCTACCACCTCTTGGTATTGCTTGAGGTGAGTGATATTCCTCTACAGGCGGTTACAGATGTGCTACGTGGCCGTGAATGAACTCGGCAATTTTGTCGCCCATCTCAGAAGTCGACACTATCGTATCCTGTCCGCTCGTGCCGGCAATGTCTCGAGTGCGGTAGCCGCTTTCAAGCACGGAGCTGATAGCAGAGAAGACCATGTCATGAGCCGAGTCTAGCCCAAAGCTGTACTTCAGCATCATTGCTGCCGAAAGAATTTGGGCAATAGGATTTGCAACACCCTGCCCGGCAATATCAGGTGCCGAGCCGCCGGAAGGCTCGTACAAGCCAAAACTCCCGCCACCGGAAGGGGCTGCAGCAAGCGAGGCACTCGGCAGCATTCCTAGAGAGCCGGTAATCATCGCCGACTCGTCAGAGAGAATGTCGCCAAACATGTTGCCACACAAGACTACATCGAACTGTCTCGGATTGCGCACCAACTGCATAGCGGCATTGTCTACATACATGTGGTTCAGCTGAATATCAGGGTAGTCTTTTGCTACTTCGCTTACCACCTCACGCCAGAGAACCATGGAAACCAACACATTTGCTTTGTCGATTGAGGTAACGGTCTTGCTTCGGGTTCGGGCGGCCTCAAAGGCAACGCGAGCAATGCGTTCAATCTCGGGCCGTGAGTACACGAGCGTGTCGTATGCGCGGTCGCCGTCCCGTCCTTTCGGGGTGCCAAAGTAAATCCCACCGGTCAGTTCGCGTACGACTAAGAGATCCAGCGACTCACCAATCACCTCCGGCCGAAGTGGCGAGGCGTCTCGCAGCGCCGGAAATATGACCGCTGGACGTAAGTTTGCGTACAGACCAAACTGTTTGCGCAACGGTAACAAAGCAGCGCGTTCGGGTTGTTCTTCCGGTGGCAAGTGCTCCCATTTTGGACCACCGATTGAGCCAAAAAGAACCGCTTCTGAAGCTGTGCATACATCAATCGTCGACTGTGGTAATGCCTCACCGTGATTATCGATAGCAACGCCCCCAACATCCGCCGGAGTTTCCTCCAGTTCGAAACCGAAACGTTCCCCAAGTACGCTGAGTACCTTATTGGCTTCCGCCATAATTTCAGGTCCAATTCCGTCACCCGGTAGGACTGCAATCCGTAGTGTCCGCATTATGTGCTGCTCCTTTGTGAATCTTGATCATGCCCAAACCTGCGTTCGCAGAGACGGGACTATTCCGGTACCTGGTCTGGTACCTGGTAATTCATACGTCGCCAAATTCCGTAATAGGCCGGGCCATCTCCAGGCTCAGCAGCAGGTACCGGGCGAGCTTCAAATATAAAAATTCCGCAGTTCTGGGCTTCCACCATCGGCATCCACTCCTCGTTGTCGTTTCCAAAGGTCGCCTTAATGATCCACTGAAGGAAGCCCCCATGGCTTACACTTAAAATCTCGCTGTGGCCTGTATTTGCTACCTCTATAAGATGTGCCCACACCCGGCCCGCACGGTCGCTCAGTTGTGCGTTGGGTTCCGCGTTCGGAACTGCCGCCCAGCTCTTGGCCTGAAAGCCACGAAACTCACGAGGATGGAGCGTCGCAAGTTCGGCATACCTAAGGTTTGAGAATATCCCAAGATCAAGTTCCTGCAAATCAGTAAAGGTTTCCGGTTCCGGGAGCTCCCCGCCAAGCCTGACTAAAGCTGCCGTTTCGCGAGCCCGACCAAGTGGTGAACTAAAAAGTTTTGTGATTCCGCGACCACGGAAGAAGGTCCCTGCACGAGTAGCCTGAGTACGCCCACAAGGAGTAAGTGGCGACTCGGTGCGTCCCTGCATGCGGCCGTCGAGGTTGGCCTCACTCTCGCCGTGACGCATGAAATAAAAAGTAGTGGCCGTAGTTAAAGACTGAAAACTGGGTTTCATGGTGCTTACCTTGTTAATTATAGCGAATGACGATGTCGCGGTTGACGGAGTTATCGTTGTACTTGATGAGTAGCGTGCGCGACGATGCAAC
This sequence comes from uncultured Spirochaeta sp., assembly GCA_964593085.1. Classification (GTDB taxonomy): domain Bacteria; phylum Spirochaetota; class Spirochaetia; order DSM-27196; family SLAA01; genus SLAA01. Next base: position 2,751 of record CAZQIK010000111.1, on the reverse strand, counting down.
ATAGTTCCGCCCCTTAATATACGACTCAAAGAAAGGGTCGTTGCGCCACGCTTGGCCAAACAGCTCCATCTCCTCAAATGGTTCAATGCCTTGCATGATGATGTAGTGGGTTCGATTTCGTGGATAGCGTAAGGTGAAGCGGGTTTCGTTCTGCCCATGTTCGACCAGATCCATATCTATAATTGTGTACACCCATGATCCGGGGCCTACCTCCTCGTGAAGGGAGATCAAATAAGGATAGTTGGGATTCTCGTGGATATCCTCATACACAAGCTCAGGTCCTAAAGCCCCTTCCGAGCCATGAAGCTCATTGGAGCGGACAAAAAGAGTCCGTGGAAGAAAACCCTCTTGATCGGATAAAGAAAGGGCGGAACTCACAAGGTTGCGCCCGGCACGGCTAAATACTGCATTCTCCTGCGTTGCTCCGAGTTCGTCCAGGAGCACTCCGGCCCTCACAGACTGCTCCAGATCAATTTGTCCGGTTCCTGTACGCAGGAAAAAACCTTCCTCGACTCGAACGATTTCGGGTAGGATCTGCTCCTCGGCAATGCTTAAGAAACGGGACATTGGTGTCGCCGTCCCTAGGCCTATGTCTCTGCTTTCGATAGCTGCCTGCAATACACCAATAGCGGTCGGCATATCGAGCTCACGGGGATCTACTCGTTCAGCCATGGCCATAAGACCCTGGAGTAGCTCATTGTTTGCCCGGTCTCGAGCAAACTGCATGATCTTTGGCGTTGTAAACACGTCTACATCGTTGTTACGCACCCTGCGTAGCAGGTCGGCCGCGCGGGCTGAGTCGTCTTCAAGAAATCGGGCGCGAACGGTGTCGAGGTCGCCAAGGAAGGGGCTTGAAAGCAGGCCAACTTCATCTGGGTGTTGATCCGCCGCCCGGCGCATGTTGTTGAAGGCGCCCGTGTAGTCGTTACGGTTCCATGCTTCGGCAAGGTAGGCGGTGAGAATACGTTCATCAAATCTCGGTGTAGCACCAAGTCTACTCCAAGTACCGGAACCTCCGTTGAAACGAGTGTCCGCCCAACCCCGATACGCCATGTTAATATAGGCATTACGCATGTCTAAGTAGGCTTGATCTGAAATGTCAAACTCGCCATCTTGCAAGAAGCGGTCTGTCACGCTCTCAAAATCTACCGGTGCCGGATAGTAGCGTACCGTCTGGAGATCTATATCACCAGGAAGTTCGATGCGACCTTCTTGCTCGTTCACCTGTGCACGTGAAGGTACTGCAAGATAAAACTCGCGATCGTTGTGGCTAACCTCAAATACCCCAGATGAATTCCAAGTTCCGGAGGCACCGGAAGCAAACTTATAGGGCAGGAATAGCTCGACCGGCGGTGGCGGATCTTGCGGAACGAAAGGTTGGACCGCAAGTTCATTGAGTTCATCTCCAACTACCGCAAACTGTACTGAGATATCATCGCTGAAGTGGATTTCAAAGCCATTGTCCAGTGGCGTATATCCTACCAGGTTTAGTTGACGCTCGGTATTCTCGGTGTCGCGAAGCGTGAGCGGATTCTCCGGCGAAAATGAAAAAATAACTCCACGATAACTGAGCTGGAGTTCGCGTATCGGAGCCCGCTCCATATCGGTATGGAGTTCTCGCCTACCGCTCATCGAAAGGCCTTGTCGCGCATCGCTAAATCGCTGCGTAGTAGCAAATTGCAACGCAACAAGACCAATGAGAATGACTACGTACACGGCCGGTATAAAAAGATAGGCCTTCTTGATGCGACTCTTCATTTATTTGTGCTCTAACCTTCTGGGCATAGTAAAGGCAGTCTATCTAAGAGCGCGAGCCGGCGCAAGGGGGCGTGCATAGTGCCACACTCGGGCGATCATAGATGCCAGGTGCCCCCCCAATGGTGAGTAACTACAAAGTAGCGAAAACCTGTTGACAAGGCCCCCAAATACGGAAAGAATGCCAGCTGTAGAGTTACTCAAGACAGGAGTAAGTACTATACAGGTTTGGGGGTGTAGCTCAGTTGGCTAGAGTACTTGAATGGCATTCAAGGGGTCACGGGTTCGAGTCCCGTCACCTCCATATCTCCACCTATTGTCGGAACGTGTAGAAAAAGTTCAATGAGTAATGAGGAAAGCAGAAGTCGATTCTCAGGTGAGCTCGATGACGATCTTGCAGATCTCATTGGCGTTGAGCACGACGATGGTACCCCCGACTTTACCGAGCTCTTCGGTGAAGAAAACCCCGGCGAGGCGGATCTAGAAAACGTAGAGGCGCAAGACGCCTTTAGCACCGGCGGTTTTACTGCACCTTCACAGCTTCAAGCCGACGCACATGAGCACTTTAACAGCAAAGACTACTACAAGAATGTTCTCACCGGTGAGGGTGATGTATCTAAAAAGGTGCACTCGCTCTTAAGTTCGTTTCTGAATGCAAAAACCTCGGAAGACCGTTCACTCTACCGCGGCCGCCTTATACCCGCCTACTGGGATCTGCTTGCAGGCCTTGCGCGAAAAATCAACACACTCTCTATTGAAAAAAAGTTATTTCTGCGGTTTTCAGTGTTGCTGCCGACTATGATTGACGCCGAGCAACGTGACATTCTCTCGAAGGTTGTGCCTGAGAACAAGACCGGCGAGCCGATCTACTATGTCGATGAGTGGCTTACTCTGGTTGCTCGTGGGCGGGTTAATGCCTCGGCTACGGATGAAACCAAGGTAGCCGGGCGGCAGTCAGGCCAACGGTTGAATGCTCAACTAGAAAAGACACGTGGT
>CAZQIK010000110.1:0-5902 GCA_964593085.1 uncultured Spirochaeta sp. | reverse complement strand
GACGTAGTTGTCGCTTTCGAGAACCTACCGCATTTCGTGCAGGAGCTCAGCCCCGAACAGGAGCTTCGTGCGGTCACGGTTGCGCAGCTCTTAACTGCCGCCGGTTTGCCGACCCAACGCGCCGACGGCCTTGTCGGCATGGTATGGCGCAAAGGTATACTCAATGCCGCACTCAACGCACTGTCTGCGCTTACCGGAATGAACATGCGCGAGGCCTGGAACGACCCGTACTCACAACGGCTTGCCAAAGAGATCCTTAAAGAAGGCATCGCCGTAGCCCGTGCCAACGAGATAGCGCTTGGTTGGAACTTTTATCACGAGGCCTTGGCATATCTGGCCGCTGGCAAGGAGCACAAACCCTCCATGCTGCTTGACCGTGAGTCCGGCAAACGCTCCGAGATTGAGTTCATTAACGGGAAGATTGTTGAGTATGGCGATATCGCTGGCCTGCCAACTCCGTATAATCGTTCGGTTTTTTGGTTGGTGAAAGCCATGGAGCGAGCGCTCTAACTTAGCGGCTGCCGCGGCAGGCGGCTGCTCTCGGCGCCGGGGGCGGATGCCGCCCGCTATTCAGTCATGTCCTCACAGGAAAGGTGATGGAGCCTGTCGGCCTCGACCTCGTAGGCTGTAAGTGATCCGCCACGCACGCAGCCGGTATCCAACCCATGGAGATATTGTCGCTCTACTCCGTTAAGGGCGGCCCAGTGGCCAAACACGTAGTGCGTGTTTTTCTCCCGCCGCCCCGGCCGCGGATAATCAAACCACGCCTCAAAGCCATCGTCGCTACGTGCCCCATCGTACTCATAGCGGTTGATTCCAATCTCACCCATGGGACCACAGCGCCGAAGCATGGTCAGCGCATGTATTGCGTAATATGGTGAGTTTGCCGCCCTACCACGATGCCGAGCATTTTCGCGCGGTGTGGTCGCCTCTTTATGAAGCAGCTCCGGCGCGTTGTGGGAGCGATCAAAGGCTTCACGCAGGAAGTCTGGCCCTTGGGGTGATGTGAGAATGTGTTGCAGCCGCTTTGCGTGTCTGCGTGCATGTGACAGGCGCCAGTGCGGCGGGAGTCCGGCATGCACCACGACCACATTCCGTCGGCGATCATGAATAAGAAAGGGCAAACGCCGCACCCAGTCAAGCATCGACGTAGATTCCACATGATCTAACACCGCGGCAAGCGAGTCCGGCACCTCCTCCGCAAAACCCCAAGCACAGGCAAGGAGCAACAGTTCGTGGTTGCCCATGACGCAGCGCGCAGAACTACCAAGCCCCATGATTGTCTGTATGCAGTCGGCCGACCCGGGTCCACGATTAACTATATCGCCAACACACCACAAACGGTCGCGACCTGGTCGAAACTCCACCGCGCTCAGCAGGTCAGCGAGGCCTTCGTGGTTGCCATGCAGGTCGCCGACGATGTAGGTGCTCAAGCAGCCCCTAAGGCCGTTGCCCCAATGCCCAGAATCAGAACAAGCATTGCCATGAGTTCAAACAGATGACGCTGTCGCAGCGACGTCAAGTAGAGAGCAGGTAAATCCAACGCCGCCATCTGTACACGGGTGCGATAGTTAGCAAACGTTGTGAGACCCAGCACCGCCACCAGGGCTGCGACCGCGATAGACTCGGGACGAATATCAAGCACAAAGTACACCAGAATCGCAGCCACAAGCATACCCACAGACGGTATGAAAACCGTGCGTCGAGTCTGCGAGAGAACATCTGCAACCTGCTGCAACTCGGTGCGGTCCAGCAACTTAACCGATGCCTCAGATTTCTTGCGGGCCAGAAACATGAGCACTACACACCCAAGAATTGCCGCCATTGGAACATAACCCATACTGCCTCCGGAGATAGTGTATACAAGCACGGGGGAAGAATCAACGCGGGGCGCAGTTCGCGGGAGGCGGGACGCGGTTCGGGGTTCGGGCGGAGTTCAGCTAACTATTGGCAGCAGATCGCCACCGTGGCGCAGGACTACCGCATCGCCACAACCACCCGCGCGGGCGCAGGCACCGGAAAAGGCCGCGCTGACCGAGCCCGCCCAGTGGTATCCAAGTGCCTCGGTTTGCTCCGCTGTAATGCCGGGACAGACCAAGAGCACGTCAACATTTCGTGATAAAAGCCCGCCGCAATGAACCAGATGTGCGGCGACCGTAAGGTCGCGTATTCCGCCAGCCGCCACCGCTGGCGCAACTGTGTCGTAAGGGGCGTAGCCGTGCTTGAGGATCTCACTACCGTGAGCAACCGAGACGCCTTCCGGGCATGGTGATACTAAAATAAGTGTGCCGCCGTCGGACACGACCAGGTCCCCAGCGTAAATGCCCTTAGCCGCCTGCCACAGCTCGATGTCGGCCGGATACGACTCAACGATCACAATGGGACTTCGGCGGGGAATGCGGGCCCGGTAGAGGGTGCGGGCAGCGGCGGCTCCGGCGCGGAAGGCCGCGCGAAAATCTCCGGCAAAGAGCTGTGTCACCCTGGCTGAACCGTCGAGCACTACATTCACGAGATATGAGAGACCGGCCCGTTCGGCTACCTGCTCAAGTTCACTGCGCACCGGGTTCTCGACGCAGCCCAGGATTTCCGAGGCGTCGTAGCGTGCCGAGAGCCAGTGAGTAGCTCCTGTGGTTTCCGGCCCACAGATACCCGGCTGCACGATCTTTGCACCTCCCGAAAAACCAGCAACCCGGTGCGGCACTATTTGGCCCAGCCCCACGACAAACTCGGCATCCACCACCGCACGGTTGAGGTGTAGCGGCGTCCCAAGCTCGGTGTATCCAAGATCCATTAAGGCGGGGTCCTCGGCATGTTGCGCTACCTTAATTTGGGCCAGGATATCCGGACCCAGCTTGTGCTGCAGCTCGGACTGCGTCATAGCACGGTGGGTGCCACCGGCAATGAGAATGCTGATTGCCGCTTCAGCTATGCCTGCCTCGCGTAGCTCTTGCAGTATGAACGGGAGTATGCGGTCTGCCGGTGTTTGCCGGGTGATGTCGTCGCAGAGGATCAACACCGAGCTGGCCCCACGCGCAGCCTCGGACAAGCGCGGCGCGCCAATGGGGTGCGCCAATCCGGCTGCGATGCGTGTGGCCTCTGCCGAGGTGTCGTGCGTGTCGTGCGTGTCGTGTGTGTTGTCTGCGACGGTGTCGGCTGTGTCGGTTGCAGCGGTATCGGACTGAAAGCCTTCGGGGCCGTACACTCCACCCAGCAGTCCGTTGGGGATCTCGATGCCGTCGATATCGGCATATGGGAAACTGATGTGCATGAAAACTACCTCACCTTAGTTAGTGCCGCGCTCTGCATATTTTGCAAGCCGAGCTGCCATGTCAAGAAGGCGCTGGCCAAGCTCCGCCGTTGCTACGGCTGGCTGTGCCGCAGGCACCTCTGGTGGCTGCTTGGCGTAGTAACGGCCAAGGGCTTCAAGGGCGGGAATGAGCGTATCTACATAGTGCGCCCGGCGCGCCGTCTGTACGGCTTGAATGTAGAATGCTTCTGCATCGAGCGTGGTCATTTTGCTTAGCTCGCCAATGCGTTGCAAAACCTTTGCATCTGCTTGGCCCGCGCTTGCGGTGTCGGTGCCAGCGGCACCGGTAGCGGCCTGCTCAAGGGCGCGGCCAAGGCCCAGGTACATCCGGCCGTTCTCGGCATCCGAACCTACGGCCTTCGACACAGTCACTGCTGAGGCGCCATAACGCAGAGCACGAGAGACATCGCTGGTCTCGGCATAAAGACAAACAAGATAGGACAGGCTGTAACCATAGTACCCCTTAGCACCAATGGACCGAAACTCCCTTAGCGCGTCGCGCAGGTAGCGTTCTGCCTTGCGGAAGTCCTGCATGCGAAAGTATGCCGCACCCATGGAAAACACCGCGTACCCAATGGCCAGCCGCTCATCAATTGCTTGTGCGATATTGCGCGACTCGCGGTAACGGGCAACCGCCTCTTCGTACTTTCCACGGCGGTCAGCAATGACACCCAGATTGAGCAACGCGGCAGCAAGGCCGCTACGGTAGCCAATATGGCGGTACACCGCCAGCACCTCTGAGAAGCGCCGTTCCGACTCGGCCAGGTGCCCTTGATACTGGGCAACTACACCCATGTCGTAGAGGGGATAGGTAACCAGGCGTTCTAGCTGGGCCTCGCGGAAGACGGTGTGGGACTGCTCGTAGAACTGCATTGCCTCGGAGTAGCGGCTGCGGTCACGCAGCAGGACACCCTGGAAATACAGCGCGAGGCCCTCGTTGGAGGCATCGCTGGCGCTACGGGCATGCTCCAAGGCCTGCTCGAGCGCGGTCTGTGCGCTACGGTGGTTGCCGGCGCTCCAGTACGCTCGGCCAAGGTTAACCAGAGCCTCGGCCGCCACCGAGACGGCGCCCGCCTTAAGAGCCAAAGCGCCTGTTCGTTTCAGCACATCAACGGCATCTTTTGCACGCCCAATTCGCTGGTATACCGCTCCGAGTAAAGACATCAACCGAGCCGCCTCGGCATCTCTTCCCATACTTACCGCGAGACCCAGGGCCAAAAGCGATGTATCAATCTGCCTGTCCCAGTCTCCGCTAATGCCGTATAGCTCAGCCATTTGCTGCAGTGCGGCAAGTCTGCCCGCGTCACCTGGGTTAAGTTCGCAAAACTTGTCAAAAAGTTGAAGCGCGGACTCGTTGCGAAAAAGACTCCGGTAGTAGCGCGCCGCCCGCCAGTAATACCCTCGAGCCATACCTCTGCGCTGCGCAGCCTCGGCATGGTAGGCCAACTCGGCGTGATGGTCGCCACTACCGCCATACAACCGGCGGCCAGCCGCAAGCACCGCAGCGTGAAGCTCCCGCCGCGTACTTTGCAGCTGAGACTGGACCAAGGCTTCCCGTAACAACTCAACTTCAAACTGGTATTCACGGCCATCGTTGTCAACTGCGATCCATAGGCCGCCAACGACACCTTGCTGCAGAGCGGCCTCGAGTGTTGCGGGTTCTACGCCCAGAGCATTGCACAGCAGGTAGGAATCGAACCGGGAACCAATTAGTGCCGCCGCCTTTGCGGTTTCTCTCACTTCACTTGGCAGTGCATCAAGCCGAGCATTCAGCAGCGTTCCAATGCCGTAAGGTAGGTCTACCTCATCGACCCGTGGCTCGTATCCGTCATCGCCCCGCGTTAGCATTCCCGCCCGCAGCATGTAAGCACTCAGCTCACTCAGATAAAAGGGGTTGCCGCCAACACGTTTGGTCACAAACTCTACCAGCGCCGGTGCCGCTGGCCCTTGCAGCTCGCGGACCAACAAGGCCCGTACCGCCGCTGGCGCCAGTGCCCCCAACTCCAGTCGGTCTTTGGCAACACCGTCGGGCACGCTGGGTAAGACATCGTCCCCGAGTGATTCGGTGCGAGCCGACAAGAGCACGCCAATGGGCGCAAACCGGTGTTCAAGCAGCACGCGCTCCAAGAGCCCCCGAGTCTCCGAATCCAGCGCATGCGCGTCGTCAATGCAGATCAGCACCGGAGCCGAGATCGCGCACCCGCCAATCATAGACACCAGCCCCGAGAGCGTGAGCTCAAAGGTTGCCTCGGAGTCCAGTCCGGCAAGATCCTCCTCGCTGTACAGGTCTGACTCATATAGACGGCCAGCACTCTGAAATACTGCTGCTAGAGCGGCACGTGAAGGTGTCACCTCTGCTTGGTGCTCGGCATCAACCTGCGAGTTCTCCCCCGCCAGGTGTAGATCTAACACGGCTCGCGCAAGTTCTCCCAGGTTCCCCGCCTTTGCACGAATCGTGTCGGCCCGTATATCGACAATCACAAAGCCCTGCCCGTAGGCCTGCACGCCAGCATGTAAAAACGCCGTCTTGCCAATGCCTGCCTCTCCCAGCAGCAAGAGAAACCCTGCCGAGCTCCGCATCCGGTCGAGCCGATC
>CAZQIK010000109.1:0-5934 GCA_964593085.1 uncultured Spirochaeta sp. | reverse complement strand
ACGTGTGCTCTTCCGATCTCTAAATACAACTTCACCACAACATGCGCAGACGTATTCGCCGCGACGCGTGTTATGATTGTATTCCCCACTAAATGCAGGTTCAGTAGCACCCTTGCGGGTAATTTGGAAGGTTTCGAAATCGAGCTCCTCAGCCCATTCACGATCACTTTTTTGCAGCTTTGACATTCAATATACTCCTTGCATCCTTGCTGAAAGCTACTGAGTGCCGCCGGATACGGCAAGGTTTTCCGAAACACCCTGACGAATTCCCTGCAAACTGTTATAATATGAAACGAAGGACGGCACCATGAAGAATTACCGAAAAACAATTGACGCGTTACGCGATGAAACCGCGAAACTAGAGCAAAGTTTACAAGAAGAGTTTGCAGCGCTTGGAACACACCTGCGTGAGACGTATCCGGATCTCTGCCATGAAGACACTGCACAGGAATCCTGTCGCGAGTATGAAGAGGCAAGCGAAAGACTGTCATCAACACAGGAGAGCAAAGCGCGGATTGCAACAATCCAGAGTCGGATTGAGGCTATTCGTCAGGAGATATCCGACGGCAGTTCGGAGAGGAAGCATCTCCAGCAAGAGGCGTCGGCTGTCTTCCCAGGTATTGGGCGGCGAGCCTTTGAGATCTTTCACGATAACACCTATTTGGAAGCCGACTACGCGGAGCGTTTCAGTGAAATAGCGGCTGCTCAGAACGAGGTCAACCGACTCCAAGCTGAACTTGACGAGCAAGAGGCGATCTTAGAGTCAAAGCCTTTCTTGGACCGTATTGTTACGCGTGGACGCGTGGTATTGCTTAAGAACCGGGTCTCGAGCCGTAGTGAGGCCATGGAAAAGCAGTATCGTAGGCTTGGTGAAACCATTGTTGATTCCGAGTTCATTCGAGAGGTAAACGACGAAGAACTTAACCGTATAGCAGAGCCGTATTTCGCTGCCGAGCGCCGCATTTCCGATATTGCCGATCGCGCCGAGCAGCTTGATAAAGAGCGCAATGAACTCGAAACTGAGCTGTCTCAGCTTTGTGAAGGGCACCGGCCAGGTAAGGCAAGCGCAGAATTTGACGATAAGATTCAAAAGCTACGCGATAACCAGTATAACGCCTTGGCTCAGTTTGCTCGCAAAGTCAGCGCCGTACTCAGCGACGAAATGCGCAAGACGGCAGGTTCCTATTTAGAGCGAATAGCTTCTACTGAGAGCGCAATAAGCGAGAAGCAGGCGACAATTCAGCGCCTGGAAGCCGCACTCGAGGTCGAGCGGCTTCAATCTGAAATCGAGCAGGTGAACAACAATATTGGACTGCGTGAACGTGAAATTGAAGCTGCAGAAAAGCGAAAAACCGAGCTCTTTGAGCGTCGAGCGGAGTTAGAGGAGCAACGCGCAGCGCAGGAAGATAAGCGCGGCAGTGTTGACGACCTCTAAAAACACGTCTGTTAGAGCCGCAGAGCGTGAGCCATCTACGATCTACGACTCTATTCGTTAAAAGCGCTACCGTCGCTGAATGTTTAACTGCACCACAACCGGGCCGAGTCCCCGCACCACCGGCTTTAGCCGTATACCATACGTGATACCGGCATTTAGCTCGGCCGTGAGCCGTGGTTCGACACGGTAGCCAACGTTTCTTTCCATCTCGCGGCCTTGCTCGTCACTCAAGACGATGAGAATTTCCTCTCCATCGCGTCCTATCGCCTGAATAGCGTAATCACCCGTACTGTCAGGCGTGAACTTGGTTTCTATGCCGTCCTCATGAATACGTGCCAAATAACTGCCAAGCTCTACCACATCTGCTAAGGTATGCGACTCAAGCTGTCCCGCTGCACCGGATGGCGTGTCAGTATCTCCCTGCCCGGCAGCAGCATAATACTGCAGCACGCCTTCTGCAGCATACGCGACAAACAACTCTTCATTGCCGGGGAATAGGGCTGTCACCGCGCTGTTTGCGTTGTCTATCTCCCACAAAACCGTACCGCTTGGGAGTTCTACAGCGTATAGGCGTCCAGTATCGGTTCCGAGGTACACCACCGAGTCCACCACCGCAGCGGTTGTGGGTTCACCAGCAAGTTCTTGTGAGAAGCGCGCATCTAAGGTCTCCGAGTCAAGCAAATGTAAATACCCATATAGGTCAAGCACCAAGGGACCGTACTCACTTATCAAAATCTGTTGCGCAGCACCAAGCTCCTCTACCCTACCAAGCTGCTCGGCAGTACGATCCGCATCGCCCGCATGTAGATCATACACGGCAAATCCGGTGCCGCCTACATAGAGAAGACCATCCCGCAAGGCCGCGGTGTTAGGCATATCAGGCCCATACGAAAGCTCGATATCGGCAGGTGCCTGGACGTCACCTGAAAAAGCCTGAATCTGTCCTTCACCGGAGACTGTCACGACAACTCCGTCTTCGCTGAGGAAGTGCTGCGGCTCACCCTTTGAGCGAAACCGCCCCCGAGTGCCTTCATCTGTGAGCGGAACTCGCTCAACAATCCCGGACTCAGCGGCAACTAGTAATTCATTTCCATGTAGCAATGGAGTCCGATAGACGGTATTCCCAAGCCGTGTTACACCCAGTACAGCGCCGTGCTCGGTGCCTATTCGTTGCACCTCGCCGTCAACCGCGGCAATCCAGATCTCGGTGTCATCAACTACTGGCGGTGCAAGCACCGCCACTTCAAGCGTGTGCGTCCATAGTAGCTGGCCAGACTCAATCTCGACCGCCCAAAGCGCTGGCTCCGAGCTCACGAGATAGAGCACCCCATCCTTGACGACAATTGAGCGGGGAGATGACTCTTCATTCCAAAGAAGACGGCCTTCGTCGATGCCGTCGCGCGCGGCACTGAGTCCTGGGAACCGTCCGGAGAAACCTGAGTCACCATGCACATACACCGCAGACTCGCGTTCGGCGGATAGCTCGATGGCTTGCTCGGCCGAACTTGGCTCCATTCCTTCGCGTTCGCTTGCCGGTTCCTCAGCGCCGCACCCTAGCAAACTTATCAGCACCACTGCAACTGCTACGTACGCTGCACCACTGCCGCTTATCGCATTATCCACTTTCATTGTATAGCTCCCGCTGCGTCGCCTGCAGTCCGCTTGCTGCTTCGCATCAGCTGCGCCCTCGTGCGTAGATAGCCTCGTTCGCTCAGTACGTCCTGTTCCAACTCTAAGAGAAGCCGACGAACTGCGGCAAAGTTCTCCTGCGGGGAACGGGCAGGGCCAAGTTGACGATACGCTGCTCCAAGATACAACTCAGGTTGCATGTCCAAGAGCGACAATGGGCGCTCAATGTAGCGGCTCGCGCTGCGCAGAATGCTGTCATTGAGTTCGCGCGCTACTGCTGCAGCAAACTGCGTGTCGTCCACGGCAGCTCGCAGTCGGAACTCCGGTTCAAGCCCGGCAACAAAGCGATCCTCCAAGCTTTGCGAAGCGGTATCCGGGCGGGGAACATTCACAATGTACTGCCCATGGAGCCGACCCCATAGTTCGTAACTGTACTCGCCTTCCGGGAGCAAACTTCCCGAGCGAAGCTCATGGCTCACCTCGTAAAATACGCGGTAGTAAAGCTCGGCTGCAGCCTCATACGGCAGAATTTGTCGTCGCTCATTTTCCCCCGAAGCAATCCCACTCAGGGCAACATTTCTCCTATACGGAATTACGGACTCGGATAAGCGCCCTACCCCGAGTGTTGGACGCAACACCTCAACTCGCGGGCTGCTATACCCGGCCTCAGGTAGATTCGACTCTGCAACCACGAGATCAACGCGTTTATAAAGCTCCTCCAGGCCGGTAGTGACAGTTTGTGAGACCGGAGATGCCGGGCTGGCAACGGCAACCTCGCGCCGGAGCTCCGGCGAACCCAGCACCCTGACCGCAACTTCGACTGGCGAGAGCTGCTCTGGCGACGCGGAGATATCAAGGTCGTCGATACTGTCGGTGGGGCTCTCCGTGGCGCCGTCGGTGGCGCTGCGCGCCGAGGTATGTGGCGAACTACGCGCCGCATACACCTTAGTAAGGGCGGCAACTGCCCGATATCGGTCAAGCGATACATTAATGTAGTGGGCAAAAACTCGCCGCTGTAGCCGTGACTGCTGTTCGTACAACACCGCGAGCCGTTCAAAGCTCAGCTCCAGTAGCGGATCGATTTTGGGTGCGGCATCCGGGCCGGAAGAACTAAACACACGCCGCGCAGCCGTCGGGTCTATGAGAACATTCAGCGCTTTCACGGCGTCGTCGGAAAGCCGTGTAGGTTGTGCGCCGCTAGCCGCGTTTATCTGTGGCAGGGCGATGCGCGCGGCCTCACGTAAAGCCGTAGAGCTGTCAAAGCGAGTCCTCTCCTGGCTTTCATCTGCGTCACTACCAGGAATACTATGTCGTAAAGTGTCAAGCAGTTCGGCAACTTGCTCGGGGTCGGGGGCTGGCTCAGCACGCTGCTCAGCAGCCAAGGCAAAGTACGCCGCTCGCAACTCCTCGAGGTTGCCAGTGTTGGCGGTATCTTCGGCCTGCAGGGTCCAAGGTACCGTCAACGCCAAAAGCAGTGCCAGGGCTATTCCTCTCAGAGCTGACCGCCCAACGGTTACACACCGCAAAACGTGGGACAAATGTTGTTTTCGTGGAGTTATGCTGTTCATGTTATCACAAGTGTAGCGCAAAGCGCGGCCGACCGCAAAGCAGCAATTCTGTGAAACGCCAGGTTGTGATACAGTAGGCATATGAGCGACTCGCTATTCTCGGCCAGGGCGGACGGGGCCGACCAACCGCTGGCAGCACGCATGCGCCCACGAACACTCGATGAGTTTGTGGGTCAGGATCATATTCTGGGCCCAGGGCGTCTTTTGCGTCGGGCTGTATCTGCTGACCGCGTGTCTTCCCTTATCCTCTCAGGCCCGCCGGGCACCGGAAAAACAACCATTGCAGAGATCATTGCGGGTGCTACTCGAGGTCGATTTGTAGCACTTAATGCAGTACTTTCCGGCATAAAAGAGCTGCGGTATGAAATTGAGCAGGCATCCGAGGCCAAGAACCTTTACGGGCGCCGTACCATTCTCTTTGTGGACGAGGTGCACCGCTGGAACAAAGCTCAGCAGGATGCGCTGCTGCCTTGGGTTGAAAGCGGCACGGTGATTCTAGTTGGTGCCACTACCGAGAACCCCTACTTCGAGGTCAACAGCGCATTGGTTTCCCGCAGCCGGGTATTCACCCTTAAAAAGCTCAGTAATGCAGATCTCTACGCGATAGCCGCAGCCGCTCTGCAGGACATAAAGCGGGGCTATGGGGCCTATCGTGTCAATATCGACCCACAAGCCTTGGATCATCTGGTTCAGGTGGCCGACGGCGATGCTCGCACCTTGCTTGGAGCAATTGAGCTTGCGGTTGAAACCACACCTGAGACCTTCCCTCCCCCGGGAAATGAGCACATTCACATTACCATGGATGTGGCAGAGGACAGCATTCAACGCAAAGCGCTGCTGTACGACAAAGAAGGCGACTACCATTTCGACAGCATTAGTGCCTTTATCAAGTCGCTCCGCGGTTCGGACCCGGATGCCGCCCTGTACTGGATGGCCCGCATGATCGCCGCAGGGGAGGATCCTCGTTTTCTGCTGCGCCGGATGCTTATTGCAGCATCTGAGGATGTTGGAATGGCCGATCCACAGGCACTGGTGGTGGTTGCCGCCGCTGGTGCCGCCTATGACCGAGTTGGAATGCCGGAGGGGCAGTTCCACTTGTCACAGGCGGCACTCTACCTGGCAACCGCGCCCAAGTCTAACTCGACCATGGGGTATTTTGACGCGCGTGCGACGGTTGAAAAAGAGGCCGAAGCCGAAGTTCCGCGCCACCTGCGCGACCCGAACCGTGACGGCAAGCACTTAGGGCACGGTGAAGGCTACATGTATCCGCATGCCTACCGTGACCACTGGGTTGCGCAGGCC
>CAZQIK010000108.1:0-5935 GCA_964593085.1 uncultured Spirochaeta sp. | reverse complement strand
TGTTCATTTTGACGTTTGGACATAAGACCTCCGAACTCAACTTAGAATACCGCACCACGGCTAAATGATCGATCACGTGCATAGTACTGTGGTCCCGGGCTTTTGCAAAGGCCGATATTTCAGCAACTAAGGGGGTACGTCTTTAGCGATTCTGCTTCTTGACAGCTTCTTCCTGCAGATACGCTATCACCTTGTGCTCATCGATCATTGATAGCAGGGCCCATCGGCTTTCCTCGTCCTTGAGGACACCAGAAATAGTGGACAGGAGTTGTAAATGCGGGCCCGGGTTGCTCTTAGGCGAGACAATAAGGACAACAATATACGTAGGTTCACCGTCTACCGAGTCAAAGTCCATGCCGTCGCGGGCAAAGCCGATAGCAAAGCTCATGCGCGAAGCGCCGTCACTCTTGGCATGTGGAACGGCAATACCGTGTTGCATGCCTGTACTGAGTACTCGCTCGCGGCTTATCGCATCTGCTGTAACTCGTTCTCTATCTTTAACACGACCGGCTGCAAAAAGCGTATCAACGAGCTCCTCTATAACCGCCTCTTTCGTGGTGCCTGTAAGGCGCATTTTCACGCAACGGGGTCCGGAATACCGACCAAGCGCAAACTGATCGTGCCCCAACTCAGCCGAGATCTCTCGCCCCATCTCGATGGGCTTGGACACCGACTTCAGTTCTTCAACGGTGCGATGCAGGTCAAGCAACGCCTCGTAAACGACCGTCTTGATAAAGCCTACCGAGTTCTGGTCGGAACTAAACACAATGCGGTCGGGGTACACCGTGAAGGAGAAGAACACGTCCTCCTTGCGCATGCGATACACAGTCTCTTCAAGATCTATTCTATGGGCAAAAAAGCCCTCGCTGCGAAATTCTTTAAGAACGGCAGCCTCGACAAGTTCGGTCATGTTTGCGTTAGGGAACTCAAAGCGCGTTAGTATGCTGCCAGGGGCTACGAACTTTTTACGCGTGCCGACGCCGTCACGCTCCATTATTTTTTTGAGATTCGGCGACCCCGCAATGGTAGACAGAAGAACAAGCAGCACGGCTACTCCAAAAAGACGTGCATCAAGAATTCCACCCGAGACACCAATGCCAGCAATAATAAGCGCCACTTCACCCCGAGGCACAAGCCCCGAGCCGATTCGCAGCGCTCCCAGTTTATTGAAGCCCATGAGAAGCGCGGGCCCGCCGCTGCCTACGAGTTTGCCTATATTCGAGGCAATTGCAAAGGATAGTCCCAGCAGCAGCACATCCCAGGAAAATAAAACCCAAATATTAACCAGCATACCCATGACCGTGAAAAAGATCGGCACAAAGAAAGCTGTAAGCGGTTCCATGTTCTCCTGTATGACATACGCTATATCTGTCTTCGAAAGAGTTAGGCCCATCACATAGGCACCAATAATCATTGCGAGACCAGACATTTCGAAGATTCCGGCCAAAAGGAAGGACAATCCTAGAGCAAGCACACTAAAAACGGTGGCACTCTTGAAACCTTTAAGAAACTCGCCAATCCGACGCGCAAAGATGAGGCCCAAGGCAGTAAAGCCTATCCATACTCCGATTGCCAGAAAGAATATTCTTGCTACCTCGACCCACTCAATGCCGCCGTTGCCGCTCTCGGTTGCTGCAATAACACCAAGCGCCACCGCGAGGCCTACTATTGCGAGCACGTCCTGAACAACCGCCGAACTGATAATGGTAACGCCTTCGGGAGAGTCTATGCTCTGCGATTCAGACAAGATCCGTGCGGGAATGCCAACCGAGGCAGCCATACTCAGCACTCCAAGGAAAATACTCTGCGGAGCACCCATCCCAAGCCCCATGCCCACCGAGATCGCAACGGCACCTAATACAAATGCCAAAAACGCCCCGCTTACTCCAATCACACTGCCCTTTACAGAGAAACGTAAGAACATGGCAAGATCGGTTTCGAGGCCTGTGGTAAACAGCATGATGATGGCGGCAATTGTTGCGAAGCCGTAAAGCTCGGTTGTAACCGGAACAGCTCCAATAACAAGCGGGAACACGCCATCCACTAGAAACGGAACCGGAACTGAACCAAGCAAATAAGGGCCAATCACTATCCCAGCAACTAACTCACCCACTAGAGATGGGAGGCCAACTCGTCGGAATACAGACCCAAATGCCCGCGCGGCGAAAATTATTATGCCCAGTTGCACCGCAAGCACGGTCATTTCATGGGTTAAACCAGCGCCATACTCGCCAGTAGAAGCAACAAGCGGCCATGAAATGCCTATGAGACACACAAGTCCAAAAAAGAGTCGTCGCAAAGCGCGGGATTCAAGTGCATGCAGGTGATGCAGAATCATTTGTTCCAAACTATAGAAAGCTCGATAGCTGATGTCAATGCACGAACCTACGACATCATCGCAATTGTAGTGAGTTGCGTGGCAAACAATTCCAGAAGAGCTATACTAGAAGTATGATTGGTACATACTTTTGGCTCAATAACGAACTACGTCCGGTTGCCGAGGCGGTCGTCCCGGCCGATGACATTAACTTTGCGTACGGATTTGGGGTCTACGAAACCCTTAAGATCAGAAAGCGACTCCTTTATTTCAAGGACCAGCATGTAGATCGGTTGCTACATTCCGCACATATCATAGGTCTTGAGCACCCGTACCAGGCGGCGGATCTATCTCACGCTCTGTCGGAGTTGTGCAGAGCCAACTCCTTGGAAGACGCAAACATCAAGATGTTGTTAATTGGAGCCGAGAGCCCCGAACATACGAAATTATACATTATGGCACTCGCGCCGTTTTTTCCCCCGCGAACAAGTTACCGTGACGGGGTGCACACCATCACAGTTCAGGCTGAACGACCATTTCCAGAAGCCAAGTCGCTGTCCATGCTAGTAAGCACCATTGCCTTCCGTTCGGCGCGCCGCGCAGGCGCGTACGATGCGCTGTTGATTGACCGCGACGGGTTTATTCGCGAAGGCACCCGTACGAATGTGTTCTATTGTGACATGGCGTTGCCTGAGATCGTGTACACGCCGCCACAATCTACAGTACTTGACGGTGTTACCCGCAGAACGGTCATTGAGGCTCTTACTGAAGATGGGATAGATGTGGTGGAGCGGGCACTTCATTCGGACGAGCTGGGCAAGTTTTGCGGGCTTTTTCTCACCAGCACCTCCAGCAAGATCATACCGGTTGCTTCAGTAGATTCGCACCAGGTGCCGGGATCATCACTTACCCGACGAGCACTCAAGGTGTACAACGACTACCTCGAGCGCTACCGGACAAGCTTGTGGTTCGCTTGATGTATCCGTATAATGCGGGCATAGTGTCTGATTTTACACATATTGATTTTGGTACGTACACACGAACTCATATAAGGAGCGCATCGAATGGCGAACGAAAAAACTTATGTCATGTTAAAGCCCGGCGTGTTAGAACGCAAAATTGTAGGCGAGATTCTTAGTCGTTTTGAGAAAAAAGGGTTACGCATTGCTGCGCTTAAGCTACGGAAAATTCCCCGGGAACTCTGCGAGCAGCACTACGCCGAACACAAAGACAAATCCTTTTTCGGTGAGTTGGTTAACTATGTTACCGGAGGCCCGGTGGTTACCATGGTAATTGCGGGTGAAGAAGCAATTGCCACGGTTCGCACAATTTGCGGAGCAACGAAACCGGCAGATGCAGCTCCCGGGACAATTCGCGGCGACTACGGCGCGGTGGTCACAAAAAATGTAATTCACGCATCGGACTCCGCGGAAAGTGCCGCTCGCGAGATTAAGTTGTTCTTTGAGATTGACGAGGTCATTGATTATACTACCGGGGACGACGTCTTCTTGGTATAGCGGGTTGGCACGGTGGACTGATCCAGATTAACTGCGCATATACCAAGGTACACGTACAAACAGCCGCCTCTGGACAAGGCCCCATAAGTTCTGCTATTATGTCGGACATTCCATGCTACGGCGCCGTACCCAAGTGGTAAGGGGGAGGTCTGCAAAACCTTTATTCACCGGTTCGAATCCGGTCGGCGCCTGCCTTCATTTATTTCCCTGTAGTTGAAGAGTTTCCCGTACGACCCGCGGTACATCCCTGTGTGCCGCGTGGTCGTCATTTCTTGTGCCGCTTTGGTAGCCATACTCTAACTGCGCGTTATCTTGGTCTACCCGCTCGGTGATACCAGTACATTGCTACCAACATAATTCCATGCCCTACGAACTCCTGCGGTGGGTTGTTAAGAATTTTGTCTACCGGCACTAACTCCACGTCTATAATTTCGTTCTCGTCCAGCTGACGGTCGGCTGCGGCGTGGAGCCTATAGGGATCAACCGCAAGAAAGGTAGACACGGTATTAGTCATGAAGGCTGGGTTCGGGTTGGTTGCTCCAAGAAATGTGAACTCCTTGGCCGCGTAACCGGCCTCTTCCGCCAACTCGCGTGCGGCAGCCTGCGCCGCGGTTTCTCCTTTGTCTACCATGCCTCCCGGGAACTCCAGCGCAAGGCACGCACCACCATGCCGATACTGTCGCGCCATGAGAAAACAATCACGAGCCTGCTCGTCTTTCACTACTGCTATGACGTTAGCCCAGTCCGGCGAGTTCACCAAGGTAAAAGGTTGTCTCCGTCCGTCTGTGGACTCATGAACTACCCGTTCAATTGTGAAAATTTTGCCGTCTAGAACTGAAGATCGTTCGCGTTCGGTCCAATATAGGTGCGCATCTTTCATATAGGTAAAGTGTAGTCGCCCATCTAAGCGGACTCAAGTACCCTCCTACACAAGATGACGCATTCACCGCTGAAACCTGTTGACACAGGGCGTACTGCGCCCGCTAGATAGAACTCATGAAAGCTACACTGCAAGAAATCGTCGACCAGGTTCACGAGTCGTATCGCACAATTGGCGGCATTAACCACATTAGTGGCCCAAGCCTACCGTCACGCAGCGTTGTTATCGAGATTATGACGGATTTTGAGTCGCTCATTTTTCCCGGCTACCGCGAAGAAGAGTCGCTGAACCATGAAAACCTGCGACTCTCAATATCGGAACGCTTAAGTCGGCTCGCGAGCGAACTCACTACCCAGATCCGAAGCAGCATGCGATTTAAGCGGGTAACTGCGGGCGAAACTGAACCGCCGGAGCAGGCAGCATGGTCCGAGGCCGAGGAGCTTGCTATGGGGTTGCTTGCACTTCTACCGGAGATTCGCACCCGCGTTCAGTTGGATGTAGAGGCGGCCTTTGCGGGTGACCCGGCAAGCAAAAGCCACGATGAAGTAATACTTGCGTATCCCGGCATAGAGGCTATTCTCATACACCGTATAGCGCACGAGTTCTGGATTGCCGGAATTCCGCTGCTACCCCGAATGATGAGTGAGATTACCCATGGGAAGACCGGAATCGATATCCACCCTGGAGCCACCATCGGCGACTACTTCTTTATTGACCACGCCACCGGTGTGGTCATTGGTGAGACGACGATTATTGGCAGCGGAGTCAAGATTTACCAAGGAGTGACTCTGGGTGCCCTCAGTGTGAAGAAAGAGGAAGCCAACAAGAAGCGCCACCCGACGATAGAGGACAACGTAACGATTTACGCGGGCGCGACGATACTTGGCGGTCGCACTGTTATTGGTCGCGGGTCAATCATTGGAGGCAATGTCTGGATAACCAACTCGTTGCCAGCTGGCAGTACGATCTATAATCGACCGGCCGACTACATCATCAAACAGCAAGGCAGTGAGGCACCGGACTGGCAGATTTGAGCGGGCGCCACTGGATTCAAGCAGCGCCGCTCGACCCAAGCGGGCGCCGCTTGGGCTGACACCGAAACCGTTAGCTTCGAACGGTCCGCATGGGATACTCTTCGGAAATATAACTTTCCTCAAAGCCGTCTACCGCTTGTACCCAGTCAAGGAACTTGTCGGCTTCCGCCTTGCTTGTGTATGGCCC
>CAZQIK010000107.1:0-6042 GCA_964593085.1 uncultured Spirochaeta sp. | reverse complement strand
GATGTAGGCACGCTGAACCGCGACGGTGTTATCCGGGCAGATTTTGGAATTTTTGGGCGTCTCTGGCCCGGATAACACCGTCGCGGTTCAGCGTGCCTACATCGAGGCAGATGACCCCGGCCGTATGGAGATGCTGCATGCGGGCTTTTCTCAACTACCGGCTGTTGCCAATTTTGTGGAGACTCTGCCGGAGGGCTTGGGGCAGGATACGCTGCGCTCGCTCCAGGCGGCAGCGGCGATACAACGGCAAAACGGTGAAGAAGGCCTGCATCGTTATATCATTAGCCATACACATTTAGCATCAAACCTTTTAGAGGTGCTGCTCATCATTCACTGTGTCTCGACCCGCGTCTACGCCGCAGAAGGTGCGGACAGCCGCAGCGCTCACACAGGCCCCATGCTTGATATCGTCCCACTTTTTGAGAGCATTGAAGATCTACGAAACGCGCATGAAACTATGGAACGGCTGTATACCGATCCGCTCTACGGTGAACATTTGAAGCGGCGCGGGAATAAACAGTATGTCATGGTGGGCTTCTCGGACGGTACCAAAGACGGTGGATACGTGAGTGCAAACTGGGGTATCTATCGAGCCAAACAGCGGCTCAGCGAGCAGTCCCGTCGGAACAATGTCTCAATTGTGTTCTTTGATGGTCGTGGTGGCCCCCCGGCGCGTGGGGGTGGGAACACGCACCTGTACTACCGCGCAATGGGTCCGGAGGTAGAGAGCACCGAGATTCAACTCACTATACAAGGGCAGACAGTGAGCTCCAACTTTGGAACTCGCGATGTGGCGCAGTTCAATCTTGAGCAGTTGGTTAGTGCCGGACTAGAGAATTCGCTGTTCGAGGACGAGTCACGCGAGCTGCGGCCAGAAGACGTCGAGCTTATGGACCGGTTGGCAGAGCTCTCGTACCGTGCCTACATGGAGTTAAGGGGACACCGCGATTACATCCCTTATCTCGAGCAGATGACACCCCTCAGCTACTACGGTAAGACCAATATCGGTAGTAGGCCCGACCGCCGCAATAAGGCCGACAAGCTGAGTCTGGATACCCTGCGGGCAATACCCTTTGTGGGTGCATGGACTCAGATGAAACAGAACGTACCCGGCTTCTACGGCTTTGGTAGCGCCTTGCAACAGCTGTTTGACGAGGGCTTGCTGGATCGGCTTACGGAGCTGTATCAGCGTTCTCTGTTCTTCCGCACCATGGTTGAGAACGCACTGCAAAGTTTAAGCAAGACACGGTTCTCTCTCACGTCTTTCATTGCTGACGACCCGCAGTTTGGCGAGTTCTGGCAAATGCTCGAGTCCGAGGCCCGGCGCACGCTGGACTGCTTTGAAGCAATTTCGGGACACCGGCAGCCCGAGGACGGGACCTCCCAAGCGTCAATTCGCATTCGTGAGCACATGGTGTTGCCCGTTGTGGTAATTCAACAGTACGCCATGGCCAAGCTGCGTGCAGGTGCCGACGAGGGTGACGAGGCGGGCGCGCAGGGGGGCGCCGAGGCGGGCGGGCAGGCAGAGACCCGCGAGACGCTGAAGAAACTCGTCCTTAAGACCTTGGCCCCAACGGTCAACGCTGGACGGAACGCGGTGTAAAAGCTTTCGTGGACGTTTGCTTTAGGGAAGTGGCTGCACTACCTTAGCGTGTAGGGAGTAAGTATATGGCACGATATTGGACACGACCCCGAATTGTATTTGCTGTGTGGGCCACCGTTGAACTCATTGGGTGGCTCACTACCCATTTTTTCTTTATGGACCTTCGGGCCAACTGGCTCTGGCTTGTGTTGTCGGTAGTCGCGTTCGTCCCCATGATACGCTACATGCCGTGGCACAATCGCAAGCTGCGGAATATCCTTGTGTTGTGGTTGACGACGGTGACCGTAGGAATGGTGTTTTCGTTCTTGGCGTTTGAGGTTCGTGCGCTGGGAATACTTGCTGCATATTTGGGCGTTTTCTGGCTGCTGCTCATGGGCGTTGCCTTCCTGATTAATGCTATCTGGTGGACGCCGGGACTGTTTATTATAGGTGGCGTTGTCCAGATTGTTGCCGGTCTCCTCCCTTTGGTTTTTGTCGATCTCTTGTATTACCAGTACTTGATTGCTGCAGTGGCGGGAACGGGAGCCATGCTTATGCTGCTGCCGAATCGCCCACTTCGAAAGGCAGCGACTTAAAGGCAGCAGCTTCATCTTTTGCCTGAAAGACTGTATGGTTCTTTCATGACTGAAAAAGACACATCTTTGTTAGCGGCAAACGTAGTGATTCGGAAAGCAACGCCGGAAGACGTACCTGCCATGTTTCGCCTCATTACTGAACTCGCAGCCTTTGAGCAGGCCCCCGATGAAGTTGAAAACACGGAAGACCGCCTGAGAGAAGACGGCTTTGGTGAGACTCCGCTCTATCGGTGCTTTGTAGCGGAGGAAGCTGGTGACGTTCTGGGGATGGCCCTAGTGTATTTCCGCTACTCAACCTGGAAAGGGCGGTGTCTCTACCTTGAGGACTTGGTGGTGACCAACGGGCACCGAGCGCGGGGCATTGGAAAGCTGCTTATGGACCGCTGTATTTCCTTTGCCGGGGAAACTGGCTCTCGACTCATGGTCTGGCAAGTGCTTGACTGGAACAGCCGGGCAATATCGTTTTATGAGAAACTGGGGGCTCGCCTTAAGCCGGAATGGGTGAACTGCGTACTACCCATCGCCACGTAAGCGGCTCTCCCTACCTGAAAAGCCAGCCCTTTGGTGGCGTCAATCCAGAGTTTTCTACGCGTTATTTTTCTGACCCAATAACCGATGAAAATGATCGGCAAGTGGAAATTTTACAAACCTTGGAAGTGTGTGGTGTTTCTTTTTGAAGGTGAGAAATATCCATTTGTGCTCCCGTATTTGCAGCACAGCTGCAAGGTCATACAAAGGCGGAATAACGAGCGTGACTTTTTTCCCCACGCGTTGCAATTCTGCAAAGAACTGTCTCGGATCATCTACATGCTCAATCGTATGTGAGCACAAGACTGTGTCAAACGCATCATCTGCAAAGGGTAGGTTGTAGATACTGTCTATCTGCATAAAGCGGGGTAGCTCTGCATGTCTGACAATATCAACATTAAGCCCGCCTCCATCAGTCTTACCACAACAGATATTTAAGTCCCAGTTCTGCGACTTAAGGATTCGGTTTTTGATTAGACTGTAACTTAGATAATGTGCAATAACGAGATACAATACAAGAATGCCTAAAATACTGAGCAAGAGAATCTCCGAAATTACATATTCCCATTTTTACTATATCTACACGTAGACGGTTGCCGATGGGGCCTTTTGTATAGCATTTTTCGTGAAAGTTAACAACTTGGTGGCGGAGTAGACGTGGCAAATTTATTGAGCACAACACATGCGATTAGGAACTGATGTCGTCGGGCTGGTGGGCTTTACTGTCTCGGGGTTTTTCTTTATAGCCTCAGCGCTGAATAACGGCGACACCCTCACCCTGGTCGGGAGCGTGCTCTGGGTAGCCTCCTGCTTGGTATGGCTTGGTGCTTTAGTTGCCAAGAGGTGATAGGTCGGCGTCGTGACAGCAGCGCCGAAACTCGCTATACTCCCCAAACAGGAGGTGCCGATGCGGGCAGTGTGTACGGTAGTAGGTAAAGACAAACCGGGTATTATTGCGGAAGTGAGTTCCGCCTTTGCGGAACGCTCGGTAAACATCCTCGATATCAGTCAGACAATTATGCAGGGGTTCTTTACAATGATCACGCTAGTAGACCTGGCAGGGATGTCTATCTCTCTGGAACAGCTGCGAAGCGATCTGGGCGAGCTCGGGAACTCTATTGAAGTAGAGATCTCCTTGCAGCACGAAGATGTCTACACGGCGATGCACCGGGTATAGGTAATGATATTCTCTCCCTTCGAAATTGCAGAAACGCTCCGCATGTTCACCGAAGAAAACCTGGATGTGCGGACCATCACTATGGGCATTAATCTGCTGGATTGTGCCGATAGTGATGCCCGTCGGGCGGCAAGCCGCATCTACGACAAAATCACCCGTTCGGCCGCACGCCTCACCAAAGTGGGCAACCAGATTGAGGCGGAGTTGGGCGTACCAATTATCAACAAGCGCATCTCGGTGACGCCAATCTCCATGGTTGCTGGGGCCTGCCTTGACGGGTCGGCGCGTGCAGCGGCCGGAGATCGAGCGGGCGATGGCCCCATGCTCTTTGCGGAAACGCTGGAGCGGGCGGCGCAGGAGGTAGGGGTTGATTTTCTGGGTGGCTTCTCTGCCCTTGTACATCGTGGGTTGACGCCCGCGGATGAGCGCATTATCCGAGCCATTCCGGCCGCGCTTTCATCCACGGACAAGGTGTGCGCCTCCTTGAACGTGGCAAGCTCGCGGGCGGGTATTAACATGGACGCGGTGCAGCTTGCCGCTGGGGCAATGAAAGAGGCGGCTGACCGGACGCGAGATCGTGGTGGCTTTGCCGCAAGCCGTTTGGTGACCTTTGCCAACGCACCGGAGGACAACCCTTTCATGGCAGGTGCGTTTCATGGGCCGGGAAATCCGGATATCGTGGTGCATGTAGGGGTTAGTGGACCCGGTGTGGTGCAGCGTGCCGTCAGTCGGTATCCTGACGCCTCGCTGGACACGCTGGCGGAGGCAATTAAAAAAACCGCCTTTAAGATTACCCGGCTGGGTCAGTTGGTGCTGGACATGGCGTCAGATCGCCTGGGGGTGGCTCGGGGAATTGTAGATATCTCGCTGGCACCAACTCCCGCGGTAGGGGACAGCGTTGCGCGCATTTTCGAAGAAATGGGCCTGGAAATGGCGGGCGCCCCCGGCTCGACGGCGGCGCTGGCGCTGCTGAACAACGCGATAAAAAAGGGTGGCCTCATGGCTAGCTCGCGCGTTGGCGGCCTTAGCGGCAGCTTCCTGCCGGTGAGTGAAGACGAGGCTATGGCCCGCGCCGCTGAGATGGGCGTGCTCACCCTTGAAAAGTTAGAGGCAATGACCGCGATCTGTTCGGTGGGTTTAGATATGATTGCCGTACCCGGAGATACCTCTGTAGACACGCTCGCTGGCATCATTGCCGACGAGATGGCAATTGGCGTCATGAATCATAAGACGACCGCCGTGCGCATTATTCCCGTCCCCGGCAAAATTGCCGGTGAATGGGTTGAGTTTGGCGGGCTTTTAGGACGCGCTCCTATAATGCCGGTGAATCGCGCCTCCTGCACCGGATTTGTCCGCCGAGGCGGTATTATACCAGCCCCGGTGACAGGGTTCCGAAATTAGAAGCGCTCCTCGCGCCAAATCTCAACATGCTCAAGATAGATAATTCCCGGGTACTCGAAGAACACCTCCTTCATGATCGTGGCGGCAATCGTCTCTGCTTTTGAGCGTTCGCGCACAATCACCTCTATCTTGATATTGCCAAGGCCTTCTGCTACCGATGCTTTATCATCTGTTGCGTGTAGATGATGAAGCCCTTTACCTCCTGCAGATACCAGCGTATAGCCTTTCCCGCCGCAGGATTCCATAAGGGAACACACGCGGTCCTGCAAAAACTTCTCAGTGACGACAATTACTTTAATGGCTTTGTGAAACATATAAATCTTCCCCCTTTAGCTACAGATTAAAAACTACTTGAGCAAGCGAATGAAACAGCGGTATGCACACCGCAATGGCGACAGGCGTACCGAGGCTTGTTGACGCGCCGATATAGGCCGACGGATTGGCGCTTGGTATGCCTCCCCGCAGCGTCGGCGGCCCGGAAATGTCTGAGTTTGATGCTGCAATCACCGACAGGAGCACTACTCCGCCGGGACTGAATCCCACAAGTACATGGGCAAGGTACCCCAGGGCAAAACCAAGTGCTCCATGCACAACCGGGGCAACAACGGCGTACAGCGCAAACCATGGTGCGACACTGCGGAGTTCCTTTGCTCGCGCATATGCTTCCATTCCAAGGATGAGCATGAGAATGGACAGGAATCCGCGAAACAGCGGATCGTAAAAACTTGACAGCACGCTTTCTGTCTGCGCAAATAGTC
>CAZQIK010000106.1:0-6133 GCA_964593085.1 uncultured Spirochaeta sp. | reverse complement strand
ACCCATGTTTGACCAGTCGAACACCGTGATCCTCGCGGCGGTTGCTGTTCTGTTCTACAAACATTGCCGCCTCGGCCAGATCCAGACGTGGAACTCGCCCACTTTCGGTAGTCTCAAACTGCCCGCCCAGTTCATAGTCGGCGGTTGTAATGCCGTTAAAGGTTGAGACAAAAAACAGTTTGTCAGCAGCAATTCGACTGCTGAGTTCCTCCGCAAGTTCAAGCGAGCCAATGTTGTATGGCTTGCCAGCTGCGTTCCAGCCTACACACGGAAATATCGGTATGAAGTTCTGCTCTAGCGCATTTTCCAGAAGCCCGATTTTAATTTTCTCGACGAAACCGGTATCCTGAAAGTCTATGCCGTCGCGCACCCCCAGGCTCCGTGCCCGAACCCAGTTACCGATAACGGCATTCTCCCCTTCGGCGGTCAGCAGGGTCATAACCCGGTTGGCAACGTCAAAAGCCGCCATCTTAATAAACGGCACCGTCTCGGGGCTCGAGATGCGCACCCCGTCAATCTTACGGCTTGTGACGCCGTATCGCTCGAAGACTTCATCAATGCGCGATGACGCACCCGGCACCAGCGCCACCCGAATACCGGTACGCCGCAGAATAACTAGGTCTTTGACAATGCCGCTTAAGGCGTCGCTCTCTACTATCTCTGAGTCTAGATGCAGCACGAACGTACCTCCCGCAAATCGGGCAGCGTACATAAAGACTTCGCGTATGAGATCTACATGTTCACGGATACTGTCAGGAGGCACCACTTGAATTTCCTTACTTGTTGCCCGAGGTGGACATTAGATGGAAGTTTACTCATCGCCCGGGGTTCATGCAACCCGGGCGCCGCGGCACTTGTTTCCGGTGATAGGCACGACTATAGTTAGGGGCATGCGAACTCGACCGCGAAACGTCGCACACCCTCAGCTTTCGCGTGCACTCCGGAGGTATTTCTCACGTGCACTTGTAGCACTTCTCCTTCCCGCGCTTGCTTTGCTTGGCTGCAGCAGCGACAGCTCCATAGAGATTGCCCGCATTGAGAGCCGCGTGCGCATGCTTGCCGAGCTTGAAACCGCCGAGAGTATTTATCGTGATATCGTCTACTTTGGCGATGCCCGCTCATTTCTGTTCTTCCGCACGATGGACCGCCGTTTGCTTTTTTCGGTGAATCTCCATGTGCGGGCAGGTGTAGACCTGAGCGAGGGGTTCCAAATTAAGCCGGATGGAGACGGCGGGGTCGATGTCTTTTTGCCTCCGGCACGTGTTCTCATGGTTGATGCCGATGAAACAAGCATTGACCAGTATTTTGTCCGCGAACAGGGTGGCCGTATAGGATACCTGGAGTTCTCCGGTAGCATAGAAGAGGTTAAGGACCGAGTTGCCGCAGATGCGGTCGACCGCGGTTTGTTAAACCGTGCCGACGAAAACGCACGCATGCTTGTTGAGAATCTGCTCACCGTTGCCGGGGTACGTGAGCTCCGTTTTACCGGAGGCCAGCCGTGAAGGGGCGCTCCGTGAAACAAGGCACCGCGCACCTCATTGCTATTGTATCCATAGCCGTGGCCGCAACGGTGCTGGGACTGGCAATTCTTCGCCTCCCGGCCGAACTGTTGCCGCAGGCTTTTGAGGTTCTGCGCCGGGAGCAGCGAAGCGGGCATGAGCTGCTGCTTACCGAGGTGCATGACCTGTACCGCTTTCATACCGTAGAGTACGTCTACCGCTCGGTATTCCCGTACGACTATATGGCCGCGCACCTCAGCCTTGCTGGCATTCTTCGCAGCATTCGCTCCGGCAGTGGAAGCATCGCTGATATGTTGAACGAAGAAGAACAACGATATCTTGACGCATACAACATCAGTCTACAAGCTGGACTGCAAAGCGATACTGCCGCCGCAGAGTTCGTCGTTGTAACAGTGGTGGTGCGTGCTGGATTTGACCTTAGCAACACGGTGTTTGCTCGGCCACACGAGGCAACGGCAGAACAGCTGAGCTCGGTGTTCTCGGTAGAAGAAACTCAGTCCACCTTAGACGGCACGAAAATCCGTGTCGCTCACATGAGCACGCCACCAGCAGTCATCACCGACCTACGGGTTGAGGATGTTAACCCGGAAACTTACCCCTACCCCGACGTCTCGCTTAGGCCGGAGGGCTGGCGGGAGATCACGCAGTTCGTGCGTACTCATGCCCGGAGTGAGACGATTGGCGACGGCATTCTTGCGGCAGCCGAACGGAACGGGCATCGGCTTTTAGAGACGCTGCTCCTTCAGCTCGGGTATGACTCCGTGGAACTGCGCACAGGAATTCCCAGTTCGTTGCCCTAAAACGCACATTGTGGGATTGATAACACACCCAACACGGCGTATAGTTAGGTTAAGAAAAAAGTAATTTGGAGCCCATTATGGCGTCCCTTCTCAACGACACATACGCACCTATTTTCGTGAACCGTGCTCAGCTCTGCCAAGAAGAATGCACGGATCTGTTCTCTCAGGTATACCGCGGTGTATCTACCAAGCTGCTGGAGACCGCATTCGAAGACACGGTTCGCCTCTTTCGTGGCGACTACCCCGGCTTTCGCGCCTGTGACACCCCATATCATGACTTGGAACACACCATGGCGGTGGCCCTTGCCACCATGAGAATGATCGCAGGCGCGGCCCGTGATAATGAAATCATCGGCTCCGGCTTTGCTGAAGCGGCTATTATCGCCGCCCTCTTTCATGACATTGGCCTCATTGCGCGCACTGACGAGCAGGTGACGTCCGGAGCTGAACTCACCGTAGGGCATGAGATACGCAGTTCCGCGTTTGCTGCTGGCTACCTGGCCGAGAAGGGGCGCGATGAGCTGGGCCTACGCACCATGCAACGCATTATCTCCTGCACCGCTATGGGAGCAGATCCCCAGGGAATTCGTTTTAGCTCACGGGAGGAACGCATTGCCGGATACATTCTGGGAAGCGCAGACTTCTCTGCGCAAATGTCGGATCGACTGTATTTAGAAAAGTTATCGTTGCTGTTTATAGAAATGCAAGATGCTGGAATTACCATGTACGAAGATGCCTTTGACCTACTTCAGCGCACCGGCGATTTTTATACTACATTCGTTAAGGTACGCCTTGAACAAGGTTTTGAAAACGTCGTGCGGTTCGCCGGTACATATTTTACGCGTTTTGAGAATCAGCCGCGAAACCTTTATCTGGAGTACATTGAGAAAAACTTGGACTATCTCAACACTGCGGTAGCAGCGGGTCCTGACGAGTGGTGGACACACCTACGACGCGAAGGAGTTGTTGAGCGCGCGCTCGACCGCCTAACTGCCTAGCTGCGTGAGCCGGCAAAAAAAGGCTTTACATGGTTGGCGCAGTTCGGCATAGTAAAGCTCGAACGAACTATGGACGACTATCACTCGTATTGCACCCCACGGCCTTATGGAAGCTGAGTATATCGGCTTGGCCGTACTCCTCTTGCTCTCCGGTGTGTTCTCGGGCACCGAGACTGCATTTACCTCTCTCTCACTTATGCAAATTCACTCACTCAACACCAAGTATGGGAAGAAGGGTCACGTGGCGCAGCGGCTACTGGAACGCCCAGATCGGCTGCTTACCACTGTGCTTATTGGGAACAACCTGGTAAATATCGCCGCTTCGGCACTTGCCTCGGCTATCACTATTCGGGTCTTTGGCAATGCCGCCTTAGGTGCCATGACAGGGATACTCACGCTCTTTATTCTGATATTTGGCGAGGTAACACCGAAACAAATTGCAATTGTACATAACGAGACAATAGCCTGTGCTATGGCCCCGGCAATCTTGGCACTTTCGATAACGCTCAGACCAATTGTCTGGATTGTCGGCTCGGCCAGTTATGTGGTTACCCGCCTCAGCGGCCCGAATCACGGTAACGCTCCTACGCGCGAGGGAATTCTACATGTCATTGGGCACGCGAGCACACTTGGGGTTATCGAAAACTACAAGTTCCACATGGTTAAGAATGTATTTCGATTCAGTGATGTAACGGTCCAGGCGGTAATGACACACCGTACCCGCGTGTTCAGCCTGAACCATAAGATCACTATAGACAAGGCACTTCCAGAAATTGTTAAGGCCGGGTACTCACGGATTCCGGTTTATGACGACAACCCTGAAGAGATTGTTGGGATCGTGTTGTTGAAGGACGTGCTCGATAAGACAGTTGCGGGGAACCGCTCAACGTGCCTGAAACAGATTATGGTCGACCCCATTTACATCCCTGAGAACCGACGCATTCACCGCATGTTACAGCACTTTCGTAAATCGGGCCTTAATATGGCAGTGGTCCGCGACGAGTACGGCGGACTTGCCGGAATTGTAACGCTTGAGGACGTGATTGAAGAAATTCTTGGCGAAATTTACGATGAGCATGAAGAACAAGAACTGGAGAAAATTGTCAAACTCCCCGATGGGAGCTACCTTCTCGCGGCCGACGTACCACTCTATTTTGCCAACGACACACTCGGGACTCAGTTTGAAACAAGCGGCAGCGCCCAGACATTAGGCGGTTATCTTACCGAGTACACCGGCAGAATTCCGGTCAAAGACGACGCAATTTCAACGCCCCATGGCGAGTTTGTTGTCCGGGCCATGCAAAAGAAGCACATTGTCTCGGTGCAGTTTCGTCCCGCCGAAACGGATTAACTACGCTCCACTAGCCAGATTAACTGCGCTCCACCAGGTAGAGATACTCGGTGAGGTGTATGCTGCGACCGCGTAAATTTCGACTTCCGCGAAAGGCATTGTAGCGAGACTCCAGCACCTCAATGTGCCCAATGGAAGACAGATACTTCACCATATCTTCACGCGAAATAAAACCCTCGGAGTTAAATGAAACCAGCAGAAAGCGGGTATCAAGAGCCTTAACAACCCGGCAAAACGCCTGCATGGCTTCCGTCCGTTTGTTGAACTCCGAACGCTGCCAGTCTGTAGGAATACCGGAAACCGCGCTTACGAAAGCCGGTAGGCGGTTGCGCACCAGCACGTTCAACAAAAAGTAGTTCGATCCATACGGATGCTGGTTATACGGTGGGTCAAGATAGGCCAGGTCAAGGCTGCCGTGCTCGGAGGCTATGTCCCGCGCCGCACACAACGCATCCTGTCTGCGTACATCGACCGGACAGTCAAACGCGCTCCATACCGGAAAGGGCAGCTCAATATGTGCAGTTATGCGACTCAGGGCGTCGCCGTTACTTCCACCAAAGCGGCCCAGTCCGGTGCGAGCGTCCTTGTAAAAGCCCTTAAAAACGCCGGAGGTGTTTGCATGTACCGAGGCCTCCGCAAGCAATGGCCCCAGGAAAAATGGCTGAATTTTCTCCGGTACGGCATCAATGAGCTGGCGAGCCGTATCAAGGTAAGCGGCATTGCGCGTGGTGTAGAAAACTCGCTCCCCCGGCTGAATGTTGGTATCGTCGAGCGGCGCGTAGTTCTGGGCTATAATGCCGGGTCGCAGCGCTTTGGTGCCGAGCTGCGCGGTAATCCACGCATACGCTTCCCGTAACTCCGGCAGATCAACCTCGGAAACATTGCTGAGGTAACAGCGGTTTATGACCTCTACATACTGCTCAAAGTCGTTGGAGATAAGAAGCTCGGCATGTTGCTTCAGATATCGCGATACCACGCCAGAGCCTGCAAACAAGTCCAGTACCCGAATGTGGTTCTTGCTAAGCCGTTGCTTCACTACCGCGACGGCCTCAGCAATAAATCCGAGCAACGCCCGCTTATTGCCAAGGTACGTGATGAGTTGTTCGCGCAGGAAGGCGGGGGACTCCGTTGGTGTTGGCTCCGTTGGTTTTGACTCCGTTGGTTTTGACTTGGTTAGTGTTGACTCCGTTGGTGTTGACTTGGCCAGTTGTCTCGCCCCCCCCCAGCTCGTTTCCATGCAAACCAGCTTTCTTTAGCTGCACATTGCCTGCAGGCCTGCCGACTTACCCCTTAAGCGCTTGCACGGCCAGATCATCAAACAACGCCACAGGCACTGCCGGTGCAGTTTTCATAGACACCCCAGTTGCAGCTGAGATTGCGAGCGAAACCTGAATAGCCTCGGGAACACCCGGCAGCTCAACCATAAGGAGCAAGTCGTACTCGCCTACCAGCGCATACACCCAC
>CAZQIK010000105.1:0-6142 GCA_964593085.1 uncultured Spirochaeta sp. | reverse complement strand
TGGGAACCGCTTTTTAAGGTGCCTCGCCTTTTCGAGATTCGGGCGGTGCAAGAGGGGCAGATCGCAGTTCTCACGGGAGATACGTTTCTCTCTATGCTGCGTGGATCACGCGCTTTTGCACAAGCCCTTGGTACCGTCTTGCGGGAGAAGCAGGGTGTTTTTCAGGCTTTTGACCACTTTGATGCCGAACTTAAACGGGCCGTCGCGCAAGGATATATCAATATTACTCGCATTACCCCGCTGTACAGAGCCTTGAATCCAGCAATTCACCGTGGTGCGGCCGACGACCGATACATCGACTTTAGTGCATTGATGTACGCTGTCCGGCGGCTGCCTCAGAACGTCACTCATACCTTTGGGTACCTGCTTGTGGACGAACTTCCGCAAGCTTACACCCCACCTGAGCACTTCTTCCGTGTCATACACACCACTGCTCGTCGTAGGGATGTTTGGGAAATGCTGCCGGGTAAGAGCATGGTGTTGCTCCGAAGTGGTCTCTCCGATCTGTTGGACCTTGTCAGTTGTTTGTGTCTGTATGCTGTAGAGGCGCGCAAGATCCGTAAGCGACTTCAGGAACAACAGTACCTCATGAAAATTCAGGACTACCTTGCGGGCAGCACCGGCGGCTTAGCTGGCGCCCAACAGAACGAACGTGGACTCGAGGCCCTCTTTCGTGCTTTGCCCTTTGACGCCAAGGAGGCACGTATGCTTCGGGAAGTCTGGCCAGTCGATACCGTCACGAGGCTCTCTGAAATTGTACTCCACCGCGAAATGTTCACGGTTGATGTTCGGCGAAAAAAACGTAGCTACAACACCCAACGCACCGAGATCTGGACGAGCCAGATTGCCGCTGCAACCCAGAGCTTGCTCGGATGTGAGCCCGGCTCCTTAGCTGCGGACCGTCCGGTGCACATCGTGAGTAGTAACACCCACTCCGTGGTCAACTGCCTCACTCCGTGGCACGCATCACACCAAGCCGAGGTGCTGGACTGGGCTCGTCAGGCTCGCCCCGAGTTGATGGATCACGACTGGGACTCACCCTCCGACTGCTTTTACGCAGTCTTGAGAGACTATCTTGCCGAACATCCGGAAGCTAAGCAAGCAATTAAACGGGATGAAGAAGCACACGGTATTGCGGGCTTAACCGAAACTGCATCCACCGGAATTCAGGTGCAACTCATTGATCTTTCCAAGCTTGCTGGTGCCAATATCGATCCAAATCTCCCTCCCTTTGTAGAGGAGCGCAATGACCTCATTGTGAACATTGACTACGCTTTCGGCGAGCAAGCGCAGTATATCATCAACAATCTCTTGCTCCTTTTTGGGGCTAATCTTGCAAGTGTTTCATTTCTTGGTAAGGCCGGAGCGCTGCAGGGGCAACGGGGCGATATACTGCTTCCAACAGCCTTTATTGAGCAGGGAAGCGACATCTTTGAGCCGCTGCCAGACTATCCTGCAGAGAGACTTAAGAAGCGTTTTGCTAAGAGAGGCGTGCTGAGCGGTCCTATGCTCACAGTACGCGGCACATTGTTGCAAAGTAGAGAAATGCTGCAGTTCTACCGCGAGATCTCGGGCTGTATAGGGTTGGAGATGGAGGGGGCTCATTATTATCGACGCATTATTGAGGCGGCCGAGTTAGGGGTTATCTCTCAGAATGTGCGTATGCGGTCATTCTATTATGTTTCCGATCTACCGGAAGAAAGCACAACAAGCCTGTCTGCTCCGCTACGTGCCTGGGAGGGAGTTCCTCCCCTCTACGGCATTACTCGCGAAGTACTGCACGACATTATTACCGGCCCACATACTTTGTAAGTTTTGCCTTGAGTTCTTCAAGAACCAGTGGCTTACTCACATAGTCGTTCATGCCAGCCGCGGTACATTTTGCTTTGTCGTCGTCCCCTACGTACGCAGTCAGCGCAATGATTGGTATTTCATGATTGAGTACCTTCGACTCTGCGTTGCGTATGAGCCGCGTGGCCTCAAAGCCGTCAAGCTCAGGCATCTGCACATCCATAAGCACGACCTTGTACACAGTTAGTTCCAGCTGTTCGACCGCCACACGGCCGTTATTTGCCATGGCGCAACTGTAACCGAGGGACTCCAGAAGTCGCTGCGCAACGATACGGTTAATTTTGTTGTCGTCTACTACCAGAACGTCTTTGTCACTGCCTGATTTGTTATCTGCGTTGCTATCAGGTGTTGCGTTGTTGTCCGCCATTCAGATCAAGCTCCTTTGGTGGATTCACCGTTATTTTCCAAGGGCGGGCAAACTTCATTGCCGAGCTCTTCAAGATTAAAGACAACACCTTCAACAGCATTCCGTTCATCATAGATCGGGTTGCCATTAATGCGGAGTGCCACTTGCTCCCCGTCAGGGCGCGTTACGCACTGCTTATAGTCGAAAACAGGATTACCGGTCTGCATAACCTGAACAAATGGGAGTTCCTCGGCCGGAAAGTCGCTCAACGTATCGCGCTGCATACCAAGGAGCTCCTCGCCTCGCTTATTGGCAAACACAACTTTACCATCCCGGTCTGCCATGGTAATGCCGCTGGGGCTTGCCTCAAGTACACGCATCATGAGGTCGTGTTGTCGTTGCAGAGCAAGGGCAACGTTTTTGCGCTCGGATATATCGATGATTGAGATGACAATTCCGTTTACTGTCGATCCGTCCGAGAGATAGGGGGTAATTCTTACCAAGAGCCAGTTGCCGCTCCGGTTCTGGATCTCAACCTCACGTTGCTGTTGCGTTCGCGCTACAGTCTCTATGTCGGTCATCAGGCTTTCGTAGATTAAGTTGTGTGACAAGTGGGTAATGGGGCGACCCAAGTCGGTTTTTATGATGTTAATTTGGCGCGTCACCGGTTGAGTATACTTGCGAATACAGAACGATGTATCAAGGAAAACTGTTCCAATGTCGGTGCTGGACAACAGGTTGTTCATGTCGTTGTTAAGGTCTGAGAGTTCCTCAATCTTCTTCTGGTACTCGGAATTAACGGTAATGAGTTCTTCGTTCACCGACTGCAGCTCTTCATTGGTACTCTGCAGCTCCTCGTTTGAGGACAGCAACTCCTCATTTGTGGCCTGCAGCTCCTCGTTTGATGTTTCAAGTTCCTCAATTGTTGCCTGAAGATTCTCCTTGGCGTACTGCAGTTCGCTCTCAAGGTCGTGGATGCGACGCTGCACGCTTTCATCAACGTTGAACTTTGTGGCAACAGCTTTTTGGTCTTCTGTGTCTTTCTCGCGTCGGAATATGACGGCAAAGTAGCTGTTACCATGGGTGTCTGAGATAGGGCGGATTATAAGTGTGATCTGGTGGGCGTCGTCGCCTTCCCCAACTACAATGTCACTAAACTCCAGCTCCTTACGCTCCTTGATGACCTGTGGCAGAGCGGTTCCCAGCGGAATTTGTATGTCAGAGCGTGCCATTTTTAGGACATCAAGGTTCATCTTTCCTAAAGGAAGTTTAAGGTAGGAATTGACTTCCCCAAAAATATGGTGCACCTCGCGTTGTTCATCGACCAGCACACACGGGGGCAGCGAGGTCTCAATGAGGCGTTCATACACGGAGTCAATGCCCCGTTTCGGCGGCTGAAGCTGTATCTGCGATCGGTCCTCTTCACGGGGTTCTGTAGGTGGGGGGGCACCGCGAAAGGCGGGATCAGGGGTTGCAATAGCCATACCGCGTGGCTTAAACCCACCTTTGTACCGGAATATCTTCCATTTAACATCAATATTCTTAAAGTACTTGCCGGACTCGCCAATGGTTTCACTACTCCCGAGAAAAAGAAATCCTTCTTTTTTTAGGGAAAACTGGAAGTTAGAGATTACCTTGTTCTGGAGCACAGGTTGGAGATAAATTAACATATTCCTACAACTGATCAGATCAATGCTGCGAAACGGAGGATCCTTAAAAATGTTGTGGTATGCAAACACCACCATTTCACGAATTCGCGGAACTACATAATACCGTTCGCCTTTTTTCACGAAGTACTTCTGAAGTACGGATGGTGGAGCGTCTGCTGCAATACTCTCCGGGTAGGCCCCATGAGCCGCAAACTCAATGGCATCTTTATCAATATCGGTAGCGAATATCTTTATGTCGTTGGTGATGTAGTTGTCGTGGCAGTACTGGTCAAAGAGAATAGCCAGTCCATATGCTTCCTCTCCTGTTGAGCAACCGGCGACCCAAATGCGTATGGGTTGCCCGGCCTCCTTAGAGTTGATAATCTCGGAAATAATCCGCTGTTTGATTATATCAAAGGCCTCGGCGTCTCGGAAGAACCGGGTGACTCCAATAAGCATCTCTTTGAACAGGGTCGATATCTCGGCAGGGCTTTCTTCAAGGAGTTGAACATAGTCTTCAATGTGGTGCACATGGTTAATACCCATACGACGCTCTATTCGGCGTAGTATAGTGTTCTCTTTGTAATGAGAGAGATCCACACCGGTCTTGCGCTTAATGAGCATGAAAATTTTCTGAAGGTGTCCGTTGCCGTCACCAGATGATTCCGGCGTTCGTATAAGAATATTTCCCGAGGTAAAGTTCTGCAGTTCCTCCGGCAGCTGCGCAACCGGAAGAACATAATCAACAATACCGGTTGAAATTGCGCTGCGTGGCATCCCGTCGAACTTGGCGGAATCTTCGGCCTGCACCATAACCATGCCGCCGACCTCTTTAATGGATCGGATTCCCCGGGTTCCGTCGCTACCGGTGCCGGAGAGAATAATCCCAATGGCTTTCTCTCCACGATCTTCAGCAAGTGACTGAAAGAAAATATCTATAGGCAGGTTTAACCCCTGTTCCTTTTCAGTAAGAAATAGCCTGCCGTGATACATAGTCATGTTTTTTTTTCGCGGCATGAGGTAGATGTTTCCAGGTTCAACAGTGATGCCGTCCTCAGCTTCGTGAACGCTTAGTTGGGTATGCTTGCGTAGGAGCTCGCCCATAAGGCTTTTGTAGTCGGGCGAGAGATGCTGCACAACCACAAAGGCAAAATCTTGGAGCGGCGGCATGTTGTCAAAGAAAATCTCCAGAGCCTCAAGGCCACCGGCGGAAGCACCAATTCCTACGACGTAGAACTCTCGTTTGGGTTGCTCTTGCTGAGGTGTGTAGTCATTTGAAGTTGTGCTCATGGGAGCTCCTTGCTCAGTAGTGCCTCTATCTTTTCAAGTACTTCTTCGTGGGCAAATGGCTTGCTAATGTAGTCGTTCATTCCCTCGGCAAGAAACTCCTCACGCGCACCTTTTATTGAGTGGGCCGTGAGCGCAATGATTGGGATGTCTTTCACAGCGCTACCGGCTTCCCCTGCGCGGATCTTCCGGGTCGCGGTGACCCCATCCATACCCGGCATAGACACGTCCATGAGGACCAGGCGAATTGAGTTCTGGGCTGAGAGTGCTTCCAGCGCCTCGTGGCCGTTACCGGAACAGGTTACGTGGTGCCCATGTCGCTCAAGCAGCGTACGAATAACCAGCACATTGATAGCATTATCCTCAGCAACCAGAATATGAGCGTTTTCCTTACGAGCTGAAGCTGGTTTTTGTGGCGGCGTGTCGGCAACGTCGGGCGCAATGCTCGCGGTTTCTAGAGGTAGTACGAAATGAAACGAGCTTCCTTGCCCCTCACTGCTCTCAAAGCTCAAGCTCCCGTTCATCATCTCCGCAAGGCTTTTTGAGATGGTCAGCCCAAGTCCAGTACCAACAAAAGATCGGCCGTAATTATTCTCGGCCTGGGTGAAGCTCTGGAATATGTCGTGCTTTCGGGCATCCGGAATTCCTATTCCAGTATCCGTAACCTCAAAATGTAGTTCAATACGACCGTCTTCGGTATCGAGACTGTGCACATTGATCTGCACAGTTCCTTCATGAGTGAACTTC
The DNA here is from genome assembly GCA_964593085.1 of uncultured Spirochaeta sp. Classification (GTDB taxonomy): domain Bacteria; phylum Spirochaetota; class Spirochaetia; order DSM-27196; family SLAA01; genus SLAA01. Next base: position 262 of record CAZQIK010000105.1, on the reverse strand, counting down.
ACCGCATTGCCAAGGAGGTTCACGAGCACTTGGCGTATTCGATTTGGGTCTCCACGAAAACCGTCGTAGCCGTGAAGCTCTTGGTTCATTCTTAGCACAATGCCCTTGTTCTCTACTATCGGTTGGAACAGATCTCGAACCGCCTTGAGCAGTTCGACAAGCGAAAAGGGCTGGTGTGCTAACGTAATTTTCTCAGCCTCTATACGTGAGAAGTCCAGAATGTCATTAATGATGCCCACTAGTGACTCGGCGGATCTGTGGA
>CAZQIK010000104.1:0-6170 GCA_964593085.1 uncultured Spirochaeta sp. | reverse complement strand
AGTAGCGCCTTCAGGAACTGCAGCGGGACTATCTCTTTGCCTTCAAACAGAACCGGGTCTATGCGGGTCATACCGACATTTTGCAAGACATCTAGATGCTTGAGGTAGTTGTCCGAGAAGGTCATCCAGAAGCGAGCTATTTTGATCTCGGGCATGTGGTGCACTAACGACTCAAGCTCCTCGTGGTACATGAGGTAAATCTTCTTGGGACCTATGCCCTCCGGAAAGTCAAACTCCTCCGCCACTGAAAGCGGGTCGGTCTCTTTCCAGGTTCCGGCTTCGTAAAAGCGACCCTGAGCAGTAACCTCGCGAATGTTGATTTCGGGATTGAAGTTGGTGGCAAAGGGCTGGCCGTGGTCACCGGCATTGCAATCAATGATGTCGAGTTCCTCAATGCTGTCAAAGTGATGTTTGCGGGCATGCGCGGTAAACACATTAGTGACCCCCGGGTCAAAGCCGCTACCAAGCAGCGCCATAATGCCACGCTCACGAAATCGCTCCTGATACTCCCATTGCCAGGAATAGGAGAACTTAGCCTCGTCTGGTGGCTCGTAGTTAGCGGTATCCAGGTAGTCGACTCCGGTTTCAATGCAGGCATCCATAATGGCCAGATCTTGATAGGGGAGGGCTACGTTCAGTACTAACTGTGGCTGCTCTTTGCGGATAAGCTTGACGGTTGCGGCTACATCCATGGCATCGATCTGCGCGGTCTTGATAGGGCGGCTAATCTGCGCGGCAATGTTTCGGCATTTCTCTTCGGTGCGGCTGGCCAGTACAATCTCTGAGAAGACCTCCGGTACCTGGGCGCATTTGTGAGCAACAACCTGGCCAACGCCGCCAGCACCAATGATCAATACTTTTGCCATGCTTCACTCCTGTCTTGTGTGGAATGCTCTTTATCTTTTAAAGTAGGTGTACCCGTTCATGCCTGCCTCATAGTTGTCCATGACACGACGCCGTTCACTCACCGTTAAGCGTTTCTGGCGCACTGCAAGCTCAGCCTTTTCGCGGAACAGGCGAATGAGTGTCTTCGGGTCGTAGTGCACAATTGAGACAACATCTGCAATGGTATCACCTTCTTGCTCAGCCACAAAATCAAAGCTGCCGTCTTCGTTAATGCGAATGCTCACTACGTGTGTGTCACCAAAGAGGTTGTGAAAGTCCCCGAGAGTTTCTTGATATGCTCCCACAAGAAAGACGCCGATGTAGTACTCATCCATGGCCTCTATGTCATGGATTGGAATGGTACGTCGTACATCGTGAAAGTCTGCAAAACGATCCAGTTTCCCGTCCGAGTCACAGGTCATGTCGGCAATGATTGCTTTGCGCGTTGGTTCTTCGTTGAGCTTATGAAGTGGAATGACCGGAAAGACCTGGTCTATAGCCCAGGAGTCCGGCAGCGACTGGAACACACTGAAGTTACCATAGTAGACATCGAACAGTGCACTTTCCAGATTCTCGAGTTCGGCTGGCATGCGCTTGATTTTCGTCTTCAGTGCCACTACCCGTTTCATAATTGCCAAGAAGTAGTTCTCTGCAAGTGCTCTGTTGCGAAGCGTGATCTGTCCAAGCTTATAGTGTTCACGAACTTGTTCTCGGTAGTAGACCGCATCGTTGTAACACTCCTGCAGGTTTTTCACGCTCACAATGCGGAGTGTTTCTTCTAAGTTCAACAGCATTTCTTGTGAGTCTTCCGGTAGTTTCTCCGGTAGGTCTTTTGTCTCGGCTCGTGACGCTTCAAGCACATCAAAAACCAAGAGCGTCGAGTATGCAACGGTTGCCCTTCCGGACTCGGTTATGACGGTTGGGTGCTCAATCTTTTTGTCGTCGAGCACCTGCATCACCACCTCAATAACATCAAGGCAGTACTCACTAATATTGTAGTTCCGGCTATGTACGAAGTTGGTTTTTGACCCGTCATAATCAACCGCAAGCCCACCGCCTAAATCGATGTAGCCCATGGCGGCACCTTCCTCAACCAGGTCGGCATAAAAGCGTACGGTTTCTTGGACAGCAACGCGAATGTCGCGGATATTCGGAATCTGAGAGCCAAGGTGGTAGTGCACTAACCTAAGGCAGTCGAGCATCTGCTCGTCTTTGAGAGAGTCTACTACATCAACAATTTGTGTTGCGGTGAGTCCGAAGAGACTATTATCTCCGCCAGAGTCACTCCAGTGGCCACCACCTTTGGCGGCAATCTTCAGGCGGACCCCAATGTTGGGCCGGATTCCTGTTGCCCGGCTGCGCTCGATGATCAACGGTAGCTCACTCGGCATCTCTACGACAAAAAATACCTTGTACCCCATTTGAGTAGCCTGTAGGCCTAGGTCGATAAACTCAGCGTCCTTGTACCCATTGCAAATGAGCGGGCTTTCTGTGCTCGAGATCATTGCGAGAGCTACCAACAGTTCCGCCTTGCTGCCCGCCTCAAGTCCGTGATTGTACTGTTTGCCGAACTGAATAATTTCGTTAATGATCTCGTGCTGCTGGTTTACTTTGATAGGGAAAACTGCACGAAACTCACCCTTGTACTCAAGCGTTTTCATTGCTTTGCGGAAGCTTTCGTTAATAAGCGTGATTTGGGTGTCCAGTAAATTCTGAATGCGGAGTAATACCGGTGAGCCAAGTCCGCGGGCGTTCATGCCCCGCACAACGTCCATGAGACTGACCTCGACAATACCGGACGGATACCGCACACGAACTACGGCCTCGCCTGCGTCGTTAACGTCAAAATACCCGGCACCCCATTCTTTAATACCGTAAAGATCGGCGGACTCGGACACCTTCCATTGATGGAGTAAATCTTTTGCCATGTACTTTACCTCAGATACGGCAGAGTGTAGCAAATATTTGCAACAAACTCGACCGCGTCTGGCGGAGTTTGCCGGACAAGGTTATACGGCGGGTTGCCCTTCTGCCACTACCCGGTTGCGTCCCAATGTCTTTGCACGATACATGCGCCAGTCAGCAAGGCCGACAAAATGCTCTAAGCGCTCTTCTCCTGGAGCAACCTCGGTAACACCGAAACTTGCCGTGACTCCTTCGTCTCCGTCATGGCAGTTCTCTGGGACAGCCTTGCGTAGGTTTTCAGCAACGCGAACTGCATCGGGGTAGTGAATGCGTTTAAGAAGGATAATGAACTCCTCGCCACCCCATCTGCCAACGACATCGTTGGCTCGGACCTGCTCATTCAAGGTCTGTGCTAGATCTACAAGTATGCGGTCGCCGTAGTTGTGGCCGCGTTGATCATTAATGCCTTTGAAATGGTCGATGTCGAGCACAATAAGAGCCATGGGTTCTTCGTGGCGACTCTGCTCGGCTTGCGCGCGACGGAACAGCTCCTCAAACATGTGACGGTTGAAGAGTCCGGTCAGCTGGTCGTGACCAGCCAGGTATTCAAGCGTTCGTCCACGCCGAATGGACTGTATGCCCAGAACTCCGATGCCAAGCGAGGCCACCGTGTGGATACTCAGAATCATGAAGACACTGTGCCGGTAGGTGCCGAGTGCCGGTCGTAGCTCTATGGATGTGAAATATCCTACCACTGCTCCCTCGGGATTTTTGACGGGTAAGAAAGAAAGCAGGTAGTCCCCATCGTCGTGAGGCACATGAACTGCAAATCGCTCATGCATAGTCAGTCGCTGTTCAATATCCCGCCGAAGACGTGACGATATCGAGCTGAAAAGCAGTTTCGGCGCAAATCGGTCATGCTGCACATCTGAATCCAGTACGAACTCCTCCGAAAACCACCAGTCTTCATAGCCGGTGCGGAGCTCCGGAAAAACCGTGGATTCAACTACGCGGCGACACATGACAAAGTTGTAGTGCTTGTCAAAGAGCCCGCTTAGGTCGCGAATAAGGGTGGGAAAACCAACACCAAGCTCAACCGACCCGATATGAGTGATGCTGCTTGGTGCAGATTCCGGAGTTCCAAGCTCGAAAAGTGGTATTACGAAACGGTAGCCACTCGTTATGCGCCCCTCCTCAAAGCCGCGCACGAACTGCAACTGTTCGTTTGCCAGCCGAACTGTCCTTCGAACTCCGGTAAGATCGTCACCAAAATTCTCTGGACTGTGCATACGAAGGAAACTAGAGTTGTCGGGCATATGTATTTGGAGGTGATGGAATCCCAAGCTTTGTAGACGGCGATAAATGGGCCTCAGCGTAGCGGAGAGCTGTTCGCGAGCTATGTTCTCGATCTCGGTTGGTGGGGTGCCGGGTTGGACACCGGAACTCTGTCGAGCATGGGCGGCACGGGTAATCGGCTCAATGAAGTCCGGTCGGGACCGGTATTCCTCATAGATCAAGCGCGCAGCGGTTTCGTACCCTGCGAGAATCGTAACATACTCTTGCTCCAAGATCCGCAAGGCGTTGGAGTACTCGCCCTCAATTGTTCGCTGTTGATGCCACACGGTAGCAGCCGCAATTACGCCATACAAACAGAGAAGAGCGGCGAGCCAGTAACGTATGCGCCGAAACGGTTGCCCATTCATCGCTTTATAATAGTCACGGTTCTGCTCACTATGCAACTCGTGCGGGTAAGGCACACGCAAACAAAAAGCACTAAAAGCTTGACGAATGATAGACTTGAGATTAATATGTAATGATTACTAACAAGGAATCAGAACTATTAAGGAATGGTTCCGGTTCTTGGGGCAGGGGAGGATACTCCAGTATGGTCACGAAACGAACAGGTTTGGTTGCGGCATTGAAAGATGCGGGGTTTCGCATGACACCGCAGCGAACCGCAATTTGTGAAGCGCTCTCTATGCGCTTTGACCACCCAACCGCGCACTCACTCTATGAAGAGGTGAAAGCAGATTACTCATCGCTGAGTCTTACCACCGTATATCAAACGCTTGATACCCTTCTGCGAATTGGGGCTATTACCAGCTTGGGAAGTGCTGGCGATGACACCATTCATTTTGAGGTTAATACTAATCCCCACATAAATCTTGCCTGTCTTACCTGTCACCGAATCTGTGACCTCAATAGCTCCGCAATCGAGGCCTTAGAGTCCGAAGTTCAGCAAGCCATAGGCTCCAAGGTCCTAAGTGGACGAGTCGTCTATTATAGTGAGTGCCTTGAGCAAAGCGACCCGGCAGACTGTCGGTTTAACACTGCATCATCAAACAAAAAAGGATACGTCAATGAGTAAAAGGAAAGAGCTAGTGGTGCAAGCACCGCTCCCCAACTGCCCGGTCCCGGCCGAGGAGCGTTGCTGCTCGGTGACGATCTACCGAGTGGTGAGGTCTGAACCGGCAGTCCATGAAATAAGGTACGACACTGCCGGTCAGGAACTGGAAATTGAGTATGATGGCGAGCAGCTCCAAAGCGAACAGGCTGACCGCCTTATTGAGGATTTGACACACCGGCTGAGTGAGCGGAGTGCCACCTGTCGTGATCGAGATCAACGCGGTTTTCGTCGAGTGTGTGGCGTGTGTCTGCAGCAACTGCAACGTCGCGCCCGCGAGCTTGGCACCAAGGTTGGCTGTGACTCGCATGACTGTAGCGCGTTGTCGCTCATGGCCGACGATAGCATTGAGTTGCGCCGCGGGGTCTTGCGTGTTGCCTCGCCGTATGAACATGCTGCCGAGGGCGTGGCCAAGGGCGTGAGCAACGACGGCGGGCGACGAAGTCCCTGGGTTAAGCGCAAAGTTCGGGTTGGGAACGGCGACGGACGCGACGAAGCGAGCCGCGAACCCGGAGTGGGGCCAGGAGCTGGCGAGGAGGAGCCCACCTCCGATTCCTCAGCAGCACCCGCAGCAGCACCCGCAACACCTCCAGCCGGTTTAGTTGCTCGCCTGCGCCGTTTGCCGCTTGAGCCCGCAGCCGTTGCGCTGACCTTGGCGGCTATGATAGGTGGGGCAATTACCGAGCGCACCGGGCCACCGGCACTGTCTTTTGCCTTTTATCTCGTGGCCTACCTATCCGGCGGCTACTTTGGGGTGCGGGCCGGGCTTGGTAGCTTGATGGCCCATAAGATTGATATCGATATACTCATGGTGCTGGCCGCGCTTGGCGCAGCTGGCGTTGGTGCCCCGTTCGAGGGCGCTTTGCTACTTTTTCTATTCTCGCTTTCAAACGTATTGCAGGACTACGCCCTTGACCGAACGCGAAGCGCCATTAAGGCTCTTTCGAAGTTGCGACCCGATGCCGCAATTCTTTTA
>CAZQIK010000103.1:0-6263 GCA_964593085.1 uncultured Spirochaeta sp. | reverse complement strand
AATACGCGCGGTCGTCGGCGGGACGCACCTCCGTGGCGCGAGCAAAAGCGCGAAACGCTCCATCTTGATCTCGCAGCTGCAAATTGGTTATGACCAGGTTGTAGTAGCCGTTGGCAATGCTCGGGTCTATCTCAACTGCTCGCCTGTACGCAACCCCCGCCTCTCGGAAGCTACGCGCGCGGAATCGTGCATTCCCTAAGGCCATATACAATTCCGCGCTTTCCTCGTGTCGACGCTCTGCGGCCTGAAACTCCGTCACTGCATCCGAAAAGCGTTCCTCGTGATCAGCAACCTGCCCTAGTACGTAGTATGACTCCCATAAGTCGGGATCAAGCTCAGCAGCGGTCTCGGCGTGCTGTGTGGCCAGACGCCGGTTCTCGGCTGCGTCTGGGTCCTCAGAAAAATAACTTTGCGCAATCTTAGCATGCGCTGCAGCATGAAAGCGCCGCTGCGCCGCTTTATCACGCAACTCTATATCAAGGACCGCCTCCAAGGCCTCCCGTGCATCACGAAAATTGTTGCGATCCATTGCTTGCCGACTCCGACTAAAGAGACGGTCTATTTCTTCCTCACGCTCAAGTTCTTCTGCATCTAGCGTCGCGCGGCGTTCCTGTTCCTCTTGCTCTCTGCGTTCCGCTTCGGCTCGACGTTCGGCTTCGCGAGCAGCCGCTGCTGCAGCTTCTTGGCGTCGGATCTCGGCCTCTCTAGCAGCTGCGGCAGCCTCACGGCTCTCTTCCTCAGCCTCTGAGAGCGCCTGTTCAAGCCGTCGTAGTTCCGCCATCTGGCCGTCACTGAGACTGTCGCTGCGCTGCAAATTGCGAAGCTCGGCAAGCCGCGCTTCTTCCTCTCTGCGTCGTTGTTCTTGTTCTGCTCGTCGCGCGTCAAGCACCAAACTCTGGAGTTCCAACGCTTCCAGATCGTCTGAGTTGCGAATGAGGAGATCGTCAAGGAGATCTAAGGAGCGCTGATATTCTCCACGCTCGAAATACCGCTGCGCCAGCTCAAGCATGTTAGCTCGGGTCCCTTCTTCTTCAACCCCAAGCGCCTCGCTATCGTCCTCAACCCGCGACGTTACCGGTGGCTCGGCCGCCCGGCGGCTACTCACAAAAATGCCACCACCGACGAGCAGTAACAGAGCCAGTGCAGCGCCTCCAATTATCAGCGGTCGTTTATCGTACATATAATCTCCCCTCCCGGTGGAATTCCACTAATTCGCAGTATCCTTAATCGGCAATATCAAGAAAGTCGTCGTCAATATCCTCAAGATCCTCGCCCGGTGCTCGGACACTGCGCCCTTCACCGGTCGCGCCTCCCAGTGAGTCAAGAACCGAGTCTAACAGCGCTCGCCGCCGTTCTTCCGCCTCTCGAGCCTCACGTTCAGCTGCCTCAGCCTGGCGACGTTCCTCGGCAACGCGTGCTGCCTCGGCCTCACGCTCCTGACGTGCAAGCTCTTCAGCTCGGCGACGTTCCTCCTCGGCCTGACGTCGTTCAGCTTCCTGCGTATCTTGCAGTAAGGCTATCATGCGCTCAACATCACGTCTTTGTGAACTTTCAGGTTCAAGCCGAAGGTACGATCGGTAGTCACTAATAGCCCCGTCATACTCGGAGCCTCGCACACGCAGGTTTGCACGGTTCAAATAGGCATCGGCAAACTGAGAGTCCTCCTCAACCGCTTGGCTGTAGTACTGATCGGCTTTTTCTGTGTCACCGTTGCGGAAATGACTGTTAGCAAGATTAAAGTACACCACTCCAAGGTCCGCATCCGGCAGCTGCGACGCCTTGAGCAGCACATCAATTGCCGCATCATAGTCGGCCAGTTGTTCTAAAACTACCGCAAGATACATGTGCAGCCGAAAGTCCTGTGGATTTTCCTGAAGAGCTTGCTCAAGATACCCCCGTGCCCCGGCAGGATCGTCCTCGAGAAACAGTCGCTCACCACGAGCCCGCGCGTTTTCGGCATGTAGCATTCCCACGCCAACACATGCACACAGTAATACCGCAAGAACGTGCAAAAGTCGTACCGTGTGGTGTTCTCTTGTTCGTAATCTTGACATAGTTACAGTCTACCCCTCATGTAGGACATTTGACACGGATCGGTAAAGCAATTAATCTTGGCGGTGGAAAGTACCACTTAGTAAAAAAATGGAGGCCGCATGATTATTGCCATCATATTAATCCTCGGTGCGGCTATTGGATTTGTTACTTTTTTCGTGGCAAAATCAATTCTTGCCCCGAAACGAGTCAACTCGATTGCGGACCTTCTCAAGAATAATAAAAATGCCGCAGCGGCTCGCGCCGCAAAGAAGATAATTCTTAAAGAGCCGCGAAATGCAGATGCGCATTATTTATTAGGTCTTGCATATATTGCCGACGACAAGTCCGAGCTTGCCCTTATGGAATTTCAAGCCGTGAATGAAATTGGACATTTTGAGGGCTACACCAAAGAGCTTCCTTTCCGTAAGAAAATAGCCGAACTTTACGAGAAATTCAATCAACCTGAGGAAGCACTGAAGGAGTATCTGCTTCTGCTCAAGATGGAACCTGAGAACGGTGACAACTACTATAATGCAGGCCACTTATTTGAGCAGCGGAACAAGAGCGACCGAGCAATTAATTATTATCGAAAGGCGCTTGAACTGGACCCTCGTAACTCCCAGGCACGCATGCGACTGGGTATGCTCTATTATCGCGCCAAGCGAACTGCAGATGCGCGCACCGAACTTGAGGCGGCAATCAAGTCCCAACCCGACAATTATGAAGCCTACTACTATCTGGGTAAAATTCAGAAAGAGCTGAAGGAGTTCATTCCGGCGCTGGCATCTTTCGAGAAAGCTACAAAGGCGCCCGCATTCCGAGCCAAGGCGCTCATTGAGCGTGGCGGTTGTTACCTTAGCACCGGTAACAACGACGCTGCAATTGGGGAGCTGGAACGTGCCATTAAGCACATAAAGCAGGAAGATAAGAATGAAATACTGTACGCTCGCTACTTTTTAGCGACAGCTCTCGAACGAACCCGTCGCATAGAACGAGCGGTTGAAGAGTGGGAGAAAATCTATGCAGTAAAACCCAACTTCAAGGACACCGCAACCAAGCTGGGTGAGTACCAGGAACTGCGCACCGACGATCACATGAAAGACTACATGACTTCCAGTAGTGATGAGTTTCTTGAGATCTGCACCAAGGTAACACAACAGCTTGGCCTGAGTGTCCGGGACACAAAGACTGTGGGAGAAGGCTGTGAGATTATCGGGGTCGAATCACAGTCAAAATGGCGAAACGCCCGCAAGCTACCTACAATGATCCGGTTCTTGCGGGTAAGCGATATTGTTGACGAGTCCAATGTGCGAGCGCTACATGAAGAGATGAAAAGTCAAAACATTCAGCGCGGAATCATTATTTCAAGTGGTGGTTTTGCGCGCACTGCCGTTGAGTTTGCGGAATCACGACCCATTGATCTTTACAACAAGGACAAGCTGCAGGAGCTGCTTAAGTCAGCCGGATAGCGCCACATGACGATTCTTTGCGTCGCAGACCATATTGATCCGCTCGTCTACAGTACACAGGCAAAAACTCGATATAAAGACGTAGATTTGGTACTGAGCGCCGGTGATCTACCTATGCAGTACCTGGGTTTTATCTCCGGCAGTCTCAACAAACCGGTCTATTTCGTTTTTGGAAACCACAACCTTGAGCATTACCCTCTTTTCAAACGGCGCGACAGCAGTAGTAGTATAAATTCACCTGAAACGCTACCCCAGATGCAGAATTATTTCGGTTCAACCTTTATCGGAGGACGCGTCGTTAGACGCAACGGGCTTCTCATTGCCGGATTAGGTGGCAGCCGCCGCTACAATGCCGGAAAGAATCAGTACACCAATTTTCAGATGTGGTTAAGGGTCATTTGGCTTGTACCGCGACTTCTTTGGAACCGAGCCCGACATGGCAGATATCTCGATATCCTCTTAACTCATGCCTCGCCGAAAGGGATACATGATAAACCGGACGCCTGTCACCAAGGCTTTGGTGCCTTCTTGTGGTTCATGCGCCGCTTTAGGCCGAGCTATCTACTTCACGGACATATTCATCTGTATGATCGGAACGAGAAACGCGAGACACAGTATTATGATACAGTTGTGATTAACGTGTACGATCACTATGTGCTGGAGATTGAGGAGGTACCGCGTGGGTGATTACACCTCTCAGACCGCAGATGACGATTTTAATCGAGTGCGCACACGCGAGGTCTTCCAACGTTTGTTTAACGCACTGCGCCCGACAAGTCAGCAACTCCTATCGCTTAACGAAGTGAAAGAGGTCATTCGTCCAAAGGGTGAAACCTACAAGGGCTTGGATGCTGTGCAGATCGACCATATCGTGGGTAGTGAGGGTCGTTACCGCGATTTCAATAAGGGATTCCTCCCTCGACATGCTTATCTACGTGGCCGCTGGACCAGTATTGATAGGGCGCATCTACTTGACGTAGTTCTACCTCCAGTGAGGCTCTACGAGATTGGCGGGGTCTATTTTGTGCGAGACGGGAACCACCGGGTTTCGGTTGCGAAGGCACAGGGAGTATACGCTATAGATGCCGAGATAACCTCATTGAATGCCGAAGTATCAATAGACCCTTCCATGACGCAAGAGGAACTACGACGCCAAGTAGTCGAGTATGAACACAAAGAGTTCCTTACACGAACCAAAGTGCACCAGCTCATTCCAGAAGCCCGCATTCGGGTCACCGAACCAGGGCGCTACGAGGAGATTGAACAGCACATTCTCGGGCATAAATATTTCATGAATCAGAACGTTGAGCGTGAAGTATCGTTCAGCACAGCCACAATCTCTTGGTACACAAATGTGTACAAACCCATTGCAAGTCTAATACGCACTGAGAAGCTTCTATCACGTTTTCCAAAACGCACGGAAAGCGACCTTTACCTGTGGATTGTAAAACACTGGCATGAACTCAAACAAAAATACGGGCCTGAGTATAGCTTGCAAAAGGCAGCATTTGACTACACCAACCGTTTCGGGCGCCCCCGCTTTCTCAAGAGATTTGCGGCATGGTTACGCCTACTACCCCGTCGGATAGCTAAAGGAGTACGCGCGTATCTACCGTGGAGAAAGCGACTCTAGCTCCGCTGCGGAGAAACGCAAGGGGCCCACTAGTACGCCACGCTCGCGGCCTACATCGTAGTAGCTGAGAAAAATATCACGACCGGGTAGCACATCAGCAGAAATCGATATATCCCCATCTATACCAAGTTCACCTGGCTCGCGCACGACACGCTCAAGCATGTTCCCACCAGCACGATCAAATACGGCCACCACTACTGGCGAGACCGGGCTTTCAAGTATTAGTCGCCCCTCATCAGAAACGATTCGCGGCACCGACAAGGTGGGTCCGCGGTCAGGGGCCACAAAGAAGGCCGACTCAGCTTCATCTCCACCGACATCAACGACGATCACCCGATAGCGACCCGGAGTTATAGACTCACCCTTAGGCGCCAAGAGTCGCTCACTGCCGATCCAGTTGCCGTTTTCGTTATGGTGTTCCCAGCTTTCGCGACCAAGCTGCCAGTAAAGCTCCCCCTCATCATGGGCGATATAGAGTTCTTCTATGTCATCAAAGCCGTCTCCATGCTGGACAAGAGCGAAAACCGACAACTCTTCCCTACCGCTTGCAATCTCACTTGTGGACACAACATTAACGCGACTTTGAATCTGCAGAATTTGGGGTTTCTCGGCGGTGCACGAAAGCAGCAGGATGAGTAGTAGCGGTGGGAGGCAGGCCGCGTGTTTGCGCTTTGCTAAAAAAAAGGCCGCAGCCTTCCCATTGGAGACCGCGACCTGCTTTTCATTGAACTTCATGCGAGATTACCGCGCGTCTAGTAGCTCTTTGACGCTTGCAGCTTCCGAACCTTCTTGGCAATCTTGCGTTCCAAGGACTTGCGCTTGCGGTTCTTGATGGTCGAAGGTTTTTCAAAGTACTCACGCTTCTTCCACTCTCGGATAATGCCTTCTTTCTCTACGATGCGCTTAAAGCGCTTCAACGCTTTTTCGAGGTTTTCACCCTCGTCAACTCGTATATAGGCGATGTATATCACCCCCTTTTATTTTCATTCATTCTTGATGATACTGAAAAGCTGCTGTGTGTCAAGCAGCGGTTTTGCAAGAAACCACTCCGGTTCCACCGCCACACCAGATATGCGAATTTCCCAGTGCAAATGCGGGCCAGTGACGAGACCGGTTGCACCGACCGT
>CAZQIK010000102.1:0-6278 GCA_964593085.1 uncultured Spirochaeta sp. | reverse complement strand
GTCGTAGTCTATTTCCACACCCTTACTCCTTTGGCGCGACGCCGATTATTGAAACGCTGCTTGGCAGGCCTGGGTGTACACCTCAAGGTCACTCGAGGAAAACAACACGAACCTGATCTGCCGTAGGTGCGTGCAGGTCGGGAGTTCTTTGGCAACTGCTGCAAAACTCACCTTGGACGCCTCTTGAACCGGGTACCCAAAGGCTCCGGTAGAGATTGCCGGAAAGGCAATTGAGCGAGCCTGCACTTCCTCCGCACGCAGCAACGCGTTGCGGTAACAGGCCGCCAGCAGTTGGTCGGAGGGTTGATCACGCCCGTACACCGGACCAAGGCAATGAATGACAAACTTGTTCGGCAGACGCCCGGCGCCTGTTATCACGGCCTGTCCGGGACGAATAGGCGCAAGCGGCTTGCACTCGGCATCTATCTCCGGGCCCGCCGCCCGGTGTATCGCACCGGCCACGCCACCGCCAATCCGCAGTTCGGCGTTAGCGGCGTTCACCACTGCGTCCATATCAGGCTGAGCGGTTATGTCGCCGCTTACACACTCAAGAATGACTCCATTGTCGGTTCGAATTTGTAATGGTTCACTCATACATTCCTCCCTGTGCGTGCCTGTCGCGGGCGCCAGGCGACACCACATGCCGCCGTTCTTTAGCGTCGCCTGGGATCCAGCACAACTTTTCCGCGCACGTCAGCAGACTCAATTCGGCGGTGTGCCTCGGCTACATCAAAAAAGCTAATAATATCTGCAACGACCGGCGCAATGCGGCCGTTCCGCACTAACTCAAAGAGCGCGGTCAAGTCTTGTTCAAACCAGTCCGGGTGCTGCTTGCGAAGGCGGGTAATGGTGTAGAGGACCGCATTGCGGCGGTCACGTTTCAGTTTGCTCACGCCGTACCAGAGACCGGTCGCAAGCATGCCCCCTTTTTGTCTTCCAAGTGCCATATCAAGCATCCCAAAGATGACAAGACTACCCCCGGGAGACAAAGCAGAGTAAGAGCGCTTGAAGTTGTCTGGGCCAATTGCGTCGAATACCGCCGGAACTCCTTCCGGATGCTTACTCTTGATAACCTGTACAAAGTCCTCGTGCTGATAGTCTATGGCAGTGGCACCAAAGGAGGAGACAAAATCGCGCTTGGACTGTGAGGCAGTCGCATACGCAGAAATGCCAAATGCGCGTGCCAGGTCTAAAGCGGCGCTACCGACCGACCCCGATCCACCATGAATGAGAAAGCTGTCACCCTCTTTGAGTTCTGCAACGCGAAACATCATTTGATAGGCGGTAAGATACGCGAGTACGCAGACTACCGCTTGTGCCGGCTCCAACTCACTGGGCACCGACACTAATCCGGCCTCATCTCTAAGAATATACTCCGACTGTGATCCGGTAATAGTGAGGTCCGCCACGCGGTCACCAAGAGAAAACCGCGTCACATCCGGGCCCACCGCCTCCACCTGACCGACAAAGTCGTAGCCTAAGACCACCGGGGCCTTCTTGACATCAGGATACCGTCCGTTACGGATCATGATGTCGGTAAAGCTCACACTTGCAGCATCGATACGAATGCGCACCTCGCTGCCTTTAGGATCCGGCACCTCGCGTTCGGAGATCGCCACTACATCGGCAGTGCCAAATTCATGAATAGATATACACCGTGATTTCATTCTCTCCCCTTCGTCAAACCAAGTGCCTGTCAGTCTACCCTGAAAGCTTAGGTCTCCGGAAGCTCAGCTCACATGCGTCTCAACAACCCGAACAATTTCTTCATAGCCGCGGGCGCCTTGCAGGGTCTCTTTAAGTGCGCCGCCGGAAAAAAACATTAAGGTAGGCACTGCCGTCACGCGGTACTTTGCTGCCAGGCGCTGCTTCTTGTCGATATTAATCTTTACCGTCAGAAGCCGCCCTTTGTAGTCGCGCGCAATCTGCTGCACAATTGGAGACACAACCTTACAAGGGCCGCACCAGTCGGCGTAGAAGTCGACCAACACTGGTTTGTCGGAGTTTTTTATGAGTTCTTCAAAACTGTTCGGTAAGGCTTTGCTTGTCTGCATGACGCACTCCCATTTCTTGAGTATTGCTTAGCTCAAGTATACGAAGTGTGAGGCAATGAGCCAAGTTGCAGTTCTTGGCGCTGTATCGGGCAAAGCTTGCCACGACTCGGTCGGGAAGAGTTGTCCCGGACATATCATCCGGTAGTCACGTAAACCTGCAGAAACTAACGAGTACGGCGTTTCCAAATATGCCGAATGGATGGCTCAGCATTACTGCGGTCTTCTTTTAATCGGTTTTAGTCCAACCGCTCCTTACCCAATTGTCCATTCCTGGGTCTTCTTTTGAGCTCCCCGCATTAGCAGGTAGAATAATCCGCGGGCAGTAAACCCAGTCACGATGATCAACAGTGAAAGTGCCATTGCCTGACCGGATCGAGCGGCGTCGTCTAAAAACATCACCGACAGTGCCGCCAGTTCTTTGCCGGGGACAAACAAGAAAACGACTGCCGATATCGTCACCATGGCGTTAAGAAACAGGTACGAAGCAATCTGGATGATGGCCGGTAAGGCCACGGGTACGGTGACCTTCATTAAGGTGCGGTAGAACGGGGCGTCTAACGATTCACCTATGTATTCAAACTCTTTATCCATCTGTTTGAGGGCCGTTGTCGCCGTCAGGAAAGGGACGGTGTAGTAGTGGATGACGGTGCTAATCACCATGATAGTCATCGTCCCATAAATGGCATATAACGGGCTGCTAGGTATGTTGAAGACGAAGATATAGGATAATCCAAGGACCATGCCTGGAATCGAAAGCGGCATAATGGACAAGAGGTAAAGCAGAGAACGGGGGCCGTTCAGTTTGCGGGTTTTCTCTATCAGATACGCGCTGCCGAATATCATAATGGTGCCAAATACAGCCGTGAAAAAAGCCATCTGGACGCTGTTCCAGAGAACATGGAGAGCGCCAGCACGGTGGTGTGCGCCCGCGACATAGAAAGAGAAATTCTTTAGTGAGAACGTCATGTCGTACGGCCAGAAATTGGTGAATGCTCCCACGAAAACCATACAATAGACCCCTACAATGTAAACCGTCACCATAGCGATCACAAAACACACGACGGTGTATGCCAAAGGATGGTGCTTTTTGGGGCTCATTGGTTTAATTCCGCTGGAGACCATAGCTACCTGGCGCCGCTGTACAATCCGGTCGAGGATGAAGGCCGCCATAGCCGGGATCAAGAGAAGGGTGCTGATGGTCGCGCCCATTTCGAAATTCTGTTGACCAATAACCTTGTTATATATATCGGTTGCCAGCACGTTGAAGTTCCCGCCAACCACTTTAGGAGCGCCGAAATCGGTAATCGCGAGGGTAAAGACCACGAAACAGGCGCTCATTATCGCGAACTTAACCCCAGGAAGCGTGATGGTTAAGAAGATCCGGAGCCCTTTTGTCCGCAGGGCCTCGGCTGCCTCATACAGTCGGGCATCAGCCAGGGACAAGGCTGTACTGAGAATAATAAATGCATGCGGGAACGCGTAGAAAACCTCCGACATGATAATGCCGGTTGCCCCGTATATCCCAATATTGATTCCCGTTGTACGGGTGAAGATCCCGTTGTTTCCAAAAATGTATATGAAGGCGAGTGCCTGGACCAGGGAAGGAATGAAGATGGGCAGCATAGCAACGCCCTGAAATACTCTCCTGCCGATAACGCGCATGCGCGATAAACCGTAGGCATAGATGAAAGCTAGCAGAACGCAGATTACCATGCTCTGGAATGAGATATTTAGACTGTTAATGAGAGATGCACGATTTACAGAACTGGAGAAGTAGATGACATAGTTCTCCAGCCCGACAAATTCACCCAGACGATTCTCCATACTGCGCATCAATAACCGGAACAAAGGGTAGAGCATGAACACGACCAGACCAAGGCCAACGATGATGAACAGGAAGCGGCGAAGGTAATCTTCAAATCCCAGACGCTGGCTGACAACCTTTTCCCGAAATCTGCCTTTTGGCAGACGTAAGGCTGATACATTCATGACTTACTACCTACCTTCCCGGGATATACGAGCACGTGTTCAGGTGGAAGCTGCAGTTGAAAAGAGCTGCCTTCATGAATGGACATATCACGCATGTGGTGAATGGACACTTCTGCCACGACCGTGAAATCATCCATTCCTTCCAGGGTCAATGTGAGACGGTTAAATGACCCCAAGAATTCCAGAGCTTTAACCTTGGCAGATACGATGTTTGCGGCGGTGGTATCCTCGACTCTCAGGCGAATATCCTCCGGTCGAATAGCTAAGGTGACCGCAGAGTGGGGTTCAATCGAATTACTTTCAATGCAGCGCAAGGCCAGTGAACCACAACGAATCGAGCACGGATCGCTGTTGGTTTGCCCGGGGATAAAGTTCATCATACCGATAAAATCCGCTACGAATGGGGAGGCTGGTTCGCGATAAACTTCAAGAGGAGTGCCAATCTGCTCGATAGTGCCCTGGTTCATAACCACGATCCGATCAGACATCACCAGGGCTTCTTCCTGGTCATGAGTAACAAAGACCGTAGTTACTCCCAGCTTTTTCTGCAGGTCTTTGATCTCCAGGCGAAGAGAGATGCGAACCCGGGCGTCGAGGGCTGAGAGTGGCTCATCGAGTAAGAGCAGTCCAGGAGAAACTGCCAGCGCGCGCGCCAGGGCAATGCGCTGCTGCTGACCCCCGGAAAGCTGTGCCGGATATTTGTGCCCGACGTCCGGCAACCCGACCATTTTTAGCAGTTCTGCCACTCGCGCATTGATTTCGTCCCTGGGTCTCTTGCGGTTTTCTAAACCATAAGCGATGTTTCTGGCGGCAGTCAGGTTTGGAAATAACGCGTATGATTGAAAAACGATGCCATAATCCCTTTGCCGGGGAGGTAACCTGGATATATTCGTTTGTGCCTGGAAAATTGTGCCGTTGTTCTGCTGTTCTAGTCCAGCAATGATTCTGAGTAAGGTGGTCTTTCCGCAGCCGCTTGGCCCTAATAATGTGACAAATTCGCCCTCACCGACTGTCAGCGACACATCGCCAAGAGCGACCAGGTCTCCGAAGGTTTTCCTGATATTCTCGATCCTCAGATAAGGATCCGTTGGTTCCTGGGGGATGAGTTCCATGTGTTTTCCTAAAGGTCAGGCTCTCGATTACCCTGATGTGGGATGGTCGAGAGCCTGATTCGTATTGAGGTCCGTAGATAGTTCTTACCGAACGATCGGTTTTTATTGCTCAGCCTTATCTTCGAACGAGTCCACCCAGCGAGTCAAGACTCGATCCCGGTTCTGCATTGACCAATCGAAATCCATGTCGTAAAGCCGGTCACCGATATCGGCCGGTATGCCGGATGGAGGGTCAAAGCCTGGCTTAGCGACGACACCGAAATACTTGGAATATAAATCAAATGCTTCCTCGCTGATCGCCCAGTCCAAGAAAGCCTTGGCTCCTTCGGGGTTATTGGCCCCTTGCATCAGTGCATTGACTTCCATTTCCCAACCGGTTCGCTGTGGCACAACCATCTCCACAGGTGCGCCGTCATCAATTAATCCGGCGCCAACGAATGCAAAGGAGATCGCGCATGCAAACTCACCGGCAGCTGCCATACGAGCAGGAGCTGAACCGGATTTGGTGTACATCGCCATGCTCCGGTCAAGGTCGCTCAAATAGTTGAAGCCAGCCTCTTCTCCCATATCCTGCAGTCTGCTCGCTACGAACATGAAGCCAGTCCCGGATGAAGCAGGATTCGGCATCACGAACGCGCCTTCGTATGCGGGATCGAGTAGATCGTCCCAGCTTTGTGGCATAGAAAGACCGTTCTCCTCCATGAGGGATGTGTTACAAATCACAGCATTTACATAGCCGTCTACGCCGACCCAGTGGGGCGGGTTGTTGCTATCTTTGAATAGAGGCAGGATATCTTCCCATCCTTCGGCAGCGTAGGGTTCCAACATGCCCTCATTCATAAAAATCATCATGCTGGTGACTGCTGTGCCCCAAATGACGTCCGCCTGAGGGTTATCTTTTTCAGCTAACAATCGGGCGGTCAGATCGCCGGTAGATAGCCTTAAGACCTCCAGCTCATAGTCCGGTAAAGCCGCCTGAGCAATGGGAATAAACTCTGCCACCTCTTCGTTCTCTTTCGCCGTATAAATAACCACAGTCTTCTTTTCGTCAGCTTCGCTGCTGCCGCCGGCGAAAAGCGAAACCGAAGACAACAAAAGTAGCAGCAGTAGTATGGCACCACTG
>CAZQIK010000101.1:0-6286 GCA_964593085.1 uncultured Spirochaeta sp. | reverse complement strand
GTCTTCTTTTTTGGATCCTACGCATATATTTTCCGGGCTTCCGACCAGCTATTGGAACGCGCGAACGAAGAAAAGGGTCAACTGCTGGAGTTAGCTCGCGAGATCGGACGCATAAACATTTATGTCCGCAACGGCGTCCTTACGGGTGACGACTCCTATAATCGCGAGGCAATCAATAGCTCTCAGTGCGTAGCGGAATTGCTCAGTTGGCTTGGAGAACGCTATCCGGAAGAGGTTCAGGGTTTTGACGAACTATACGAACCGTTCTTCGAGAGCCTGGTGCGAATGAGCACCCTCTATGGCCAAGATCGTATTGGCGAAGCCGAAGAAAGCCTTGCAGAAGCCAACTCACATTTTGAGAACTTGGCCTGGGTGGAGGCGGCTCTTGCGTTCCAAATCGACGAGGCCCAGACGCTCGAGCGTCAGCGTATCGGCAGTGTAATTCTGGTCATTGCAATTGTTGGCGTCGCTGTTGCGGCTTTTCTTCTTTTGTATCTCATTCCATTCCAAGTTGTACGCCCCATAAAAAGAGTCGTTGGCGAACTCGCTCGTATGGCAGAGGGCGATGCCGACCTAACCCAAGAGCTACCTGTTATCTCTCGTGATGAGATTGGGGTTTTGTCTACCAACTTTAACCGCTTTTTAGCCTCGCTCGAGGCGGTAGTCTCGACCATACGTTCCTCGGTCAACGAGCTGGACGGGGTTGGATCCGAGCTGTCGGTAATGATGGAGCAAACATCAAGTGCTGTTCGTGAGATGAGTGCCTCGATACAATCTATAGACGACCAAATTGCACGCCAGACCGATAGCGTCAGTGAGACTTCGGCTACCGTGGAGCAAATTTCCAGTTCAATTCACAGTTTAGACCGCAGCATTGAAGGCCAAGCCGAGGTTGTTGGTGAGTCATCCGCCTCTATAGAGCAGATGGTCGCTAATATTAGTTCGGTGACACAAAACTTGCAAACGAACTCGGAGAACTTCACCAAATTGTTAAGTGCTACCGAGGAAGGTAAGACGAAGCTTGCAGGAGCTTTAAGCCTTATTCAGGACATTGCCGGACGTTCGGACAGTCTGCTGGCCGCCAACTCCGTTATTCGCAAAGTATCCACCGAGACCAACCTGCTTGCAATGAATGCCGCAATTGAGGCGGCGCACGCGGGTGAGTTTGGCCGGGGCTTTGCGGTAGTAGCGGAAGAGATCCGGAGTCTGGCCGAAAACGCTGCCAAGCAGTCGGCCTCTATATCGCGCGAGCTTAAAGAGGTCAAACAAGCCATCGACTCTGTCGTCGTAGCCTCGAAAGAGGTGGATCATGCTTTTCAAAATGTATCGGTTTCGGTTTCGGACGCACATGGTCTCCAGGAAGAGATGCGAGACGCCATGGAGGAACAAAGAACCGGAACCACCCAGGTATTAGAGGCGCTTGAAGCAATTCGAGATCAAACAACAGAGGTGCGGGGCGGCTCATCTGAGATCAAGACCGCAAGCTCGGCTGTTCTTGAACAAATCCGACTGCTCAAGGATACTTCAGACGCTTTGCGTCAAAGCATGGACGAGATTGCAACCGGCACTGGCCAGATTGACTCCTCAATTAACGCGGTTAACGAGAAGAGCGCGGTGAATCGTGAGAATATCAACCGGGTGCTCGAACAAGTGAATCGATTTAAGCTTCATGCAGACGCGTAAGGCACGCGGGCGCGTGATGTGCCAGGGGTACAATCGATGGCGCGTGATGCGCCGGGCAACCGGTAGCGCTACATTACGAGTGCAGTGATCTTTGGGCACAGCGACTCGGGTTCGTCACAGCAGCCGTCGTTGACATCTTCATGCAGAACCACTGCAGGTTCGCGTGCAACTAAACGAACATTGTCGCCTGGGGCAAAGTACCGGGTGTACTCGGTATGCGCTATGTACTCAGTACCGCCTAACTTCACCTTGTAGGTAATGTCATGGCCCTTAAACTCGCGGGCCGTTACCACTCCTTGCGCGTCACCGTTGTTCGAGGCGGCGGGTTCTACATGCTCAGGCCGAAGCGACAACAGTACCGGACCAAAACGCGGCTCGGAAATTTGTAATTCGCCTAAAGGAGTGTCCGCATGGGCTCCGTGGCCTACTCCCAGCAGCACGTTGGTGCGGCCTAAGAACTGCGCTACAAAACAACTGTGAGGCTGGTGATAAACCTCCTCGGAAGGTCCGATCTGCTCAATGCGGCCGTCTCGCATTACCCCAATTCTATCGGAGACCGAAAGCGCTTCTTCCTGGTCGTGGGTGACCAAAATTGCACTCATACCTGTCTTTTTCAGCAAGCTACGCACCTCGCTCCTGGTTTGTTCCCGCAAGGCGGCATCCAGGTTGGAAAATGGCTCGTCAAGAAGTATGAGTTCCGGCTCTGCTGCTATTGCACGAGCTAACGCAACTCGCTGTTGCTGCCCCCCGGATAACTCGTCCGGCATTCGATCTTCGTAGCCGGAGAGACCCACAAGCAAGAGAACCTCAAGAGCACGATTACGCCGAGCGGGATTCTTCATGCGGTGTAGCCCAAACATGACGTTCTTAAGCACCGACAAGTGGGGAAACAGAGCATAGTCCTGGAACACAATACCTAGACGTCGGCGTTCGGTCGGAACCGCTAGAAGACACTGGCCACCAAGGTGTACATCGCCAGCATCAGGCGTCTCAAAACCTGCAATCATCCGTAGGGTCGTGGTTTTTCCGCAGCCGCTGGGGCCAAGGAGCCCAAATATTTCTCCCGGCTCTACTGCAAAGGAGACGTTATTTACAACTGGGTCTTGTTCCGGGGAGAACCGTTTGGAGAGGCCGGAAACTTCAAGTAGGTTCATGACTGTATATGCTCCTCGGGCATCAATGACGCCCTTCGTATTTCAACATCAATCCAACAAATAAACTAGAAAACACGACAATTGCCGCGGCGTAGGGAGCCGCCTCGGCCAGCATCGCCTCGGATGTTCTCCCGAAAACCGAAACCGAAAGGGTCAGGTAGCCGGTGGGTGCTAACAAAAAGGTTATAGGCAGCTCTTTCATTGCTATGACAAACACCAGGACCATTCCCGCAAGTATGCCTCGTCGAAGCGATGGGAGTACAGTATAGACAAACGCTTCAAAGCGGGTGCGTCCTAAGGAACGAGCGGCCTCCTCGAGTCGTGGCGAGGACTGGAGCAATGAACTGCGAATTGGGCCAATTGCAAGCGCTAAAAAGTTGATTGAATAGGCCAGTACCAACAGCGGCAAGGTCTGATACAACCACGGAGCGGAGCGTAACGAGAAAAACACCATAGCCAGCGCTAATGCTAAAGGTGGAATAGCGTATCCCACATAGGAAAGCCGCTCGATGCTGCGCGAGATACGCGATGGGTAGCGAATGCGAATGTAAGCTATAGGAAGGGCAAAAAGCCCGGCAACCAATGCCGCCGGGGCGGAGGCGGCCGCCGAACGCATGAATACTCCAGCAAAGTGCAGCGGCGCAATGCTGGGCGGAGAAAGCGTAAGCCAGTAGCTAAGGATGACGGTAGGTAACCCGAGTGAGGCTCCAAAAAGCAGCGTTAGGTACAGGTAGGCTGCAGGGCGCCACCCACCAAGCCGGACAGTCCGCGCTTTGCGTGCCACACCGGTTGCGACTCGTGCAAGTTTTGCTCGGCCGAGGAGGCGCCCCTCAAGCAGAACGACCGAAAGGCTCATGGTGAGCAACATGAGTGAGAGCCACGCTGCATACACGCGGTTAAATGCCGAACTATACTGAGTGTAAATGGCGTAACTAAAAACTTCGTAGCGCATGAGCGCAACTGCTCCGAAATCGCCCAGAACATACAATGAAATGACCACCGCACCAGCAAGAAAAGCTGGCTTCAAATGCGGCAGAGTGACATACAGAAAGGTCTGTGTTGCGGTGTAGCCAAGGCTGCGCGAGCTTTCCTCAAGCGCCGGATCAAGCCCAAGTAAGGCTGCCCGGAGGTTCAGGAAAAGGTAGGGGTACGTGTAGAGCGTTAATGCCGCTAATGCGCCTATGTAGCCACGGGGTCGAGGTACTACCCAGTCAAACATCCGGGCAAGAAAGCCATAGTTTCCACCTAAGCTAATGAGTGAGTACGCCATAACGTAGCCGGGTATCGCAAGCGGGAGTACTCCCATAAAGGTTAAGAGGCGTTTGTGTTTGATATCCGAGCAAACGGTTAGCCAGGCAAGTGGTAGTGCGAGTATGGCACAGGCAGTTAACACGCCAACCGTCAGCGCTATGGTGTTGCCGAACAATGACAAGTTACGAGATCGTAAAACAAGTGCGGCAAGTTGTTGCGGGTCGGCATCAATAGCTCGGTATACTAAGTAGAGTATAGGTAAGACGGTTCCCACCGCCGCTACGCCCGCAGGTACCACCAAGTACCACGGCGGACGACGAGTTGCGGCGGTAGGAAACGGCGGGTTCACAGTAAGTCAGTCTCCTGTAGCAGTTGCAGCGTGCCCTCAAGATCTTCAAGCTGGTCAAGATCGACTTGCGGGCTTATCTCAACAAGTTCCTCAAAGCGAGCCAGGGTCGGGTTGGGCTCTACGTCTTCGCGCACAGGATACTCGTTTACCTCGTTAGTGAAGTATTCTTGAGCGGTTCTGTCAAGTAGAAATCGCACAAAGCTGAGTGCGGCTTCTGTGTTCTGGGAAGTCTCAAGCAGTCCGATGCTTGCTACGTTTACCAGGTTGCCGATGTCGCCGGACTCAAACGTTGTTTGCGCAGCCGGGAAGTCCGGATCCGTTGCCAGAAAGCGTCCAAGGTAGTAGTTATTGACGATAGCGTAATCAATCTCGCCCGCACCAATGGCCTCAATGTTGGCGGTGTTGTTGCGATAGACCTGAGTATTGTTGTCCCGCATGGCTACGAGCCAGTCTCGGGTAACGCTCTCACCCAGTTCAACGCGCATTGCGGTCACAAAGGCCTGAAAGCTCCCATTGGTCGGCGCCCAACCAACTCGCCCGGCGTAGCGTTCGTTGGTGAGATCAAATACGCTGGCTGGCATATCTTCACCAGCTGTGCGTTCGGGAGAGTACGCAAGCACACGGGACCGACCGCTGGTGGCTACCCAGGTTCCGCGTTCCGCCCTGAAGATCTCCGGCAGTTCGGTAGAAATGTCTTCTGGCAGCTCCTGGAGGTACCCGTTGAGGGACAATGCTCCAAGCGCACCTGCATCCTGTCCCCAAAAAAGATCGGCCGGGGACTGCTCACCCTCTTCCTGCAGCAAAACAGCAAGCTCTGCTGTCCCACCATAGCGGACATTCACCGTGATTCCGGTTTCCTCTTCAAACTCTTCAATGAGTGGAGCCACGAGCGACTCTCCCCGACCTGAATAGAGGGTAAACTCCTCTCCTTGTTCGGCGCCGCCTCCGGTATATCCCGGAACTGCTACCGCACATATACATACCAACGCGCTCAACAACCGTAGCGCCGAGCCCGATTTCTTCGTAGACAACTTCATGTGTCCTCCTGTTTCCCGGAATGTTTCCAGGTAATTGTTAGGGCGAGTGTAAATACTTAGGCTAGACTAAGTCAAGGCACAAAAGGGGCCGTGGAGCTATCAATTATTACCGATTTAGTTTGTTTTAGTTGGAACTACTCTAATGTTTAACTCAAACGAGCCGTTTGCAGAAAACTAATGTGTTGCCGGCGGTCGGACTCGAACCGACACAGTGTTGCCACCGCCAGATTTTGAGTCTGGTGCGTCTACCAATTTCGCCACGCCGGCTCGATGCTTGATACGCACTCAAGCTACACTAAAAGGTTGCTTTATGCAACATCGCAGGTGAGCACGTTAGCCTTGAGTGCGGTCGCCTTACGTGTTTTCCTGGCACAGTTATGGTTAATCCCGTTGACTAATCATTCACCTTGCCCTACGATTCGTAGAATACCTGGTGAGGCTAGGAGTTCGTCTACATGAAACACACTGCGGCGCTTGCGGTCTTGGGAGACTTTTCCTTTGACGAGAAGACAATAAACATTCACCCTAATGATGGCTTTGATCTTGGATTCATGGTGTCGGAAGAAGTTGTGCGGATTTACTTTGGGTGCAGCTTACAAGAGTTTCAAGCAGACTCCGTCCACGCTATTTACGGTAAAATTCACCTTAAGAATGAATGTCGCAACGGAAGTATTGAGTTAAGTCTGCGTACCGTAGACAAGATCGGTAAACCGAAGAAAATTGCAATTTTCAGAGATCAGGATCGAATTTTCCTTCAGCCCGCTTAATACCGGTTGGTCAAATTAGCCGAGGTTGTTGTGTTCTCTCCTATG
>CAZQIK010000100.1:4169-6349 GCA_964593085.1 uncultured Spirochaeta sp. | reverse complement strand
CACAGGCCGAACGAGCCGCGCGCGACTCTGCTGCGGCTGCCGCGACCTCTCCGGTTACCGGAGAAGCCGTTCCCGCCGCGGATGCAGCGGCGGCTGCCGGAGAGACTCCCGAGCTTCCACTTGATGAGCGCTTTCATGCCCGAGTAGATCTTCGGGCGGCGCGCATTATTCAGGTGGATCGGCACCCGGAAGCCGATAAACTCTACATTGAGAGTATAGATGTAGGTGAGCAAGAGCCGCGCCAGATAGTCAGCGGCTTGGTTCCTCACTATAGCCAGGATGAACTCCTCGGTAAGACTATAGTCCTGGTCTCAAATCTCAAGCCAGCTAAGCTTCGGGGTGAAAAAAGCCAGGGTATGCTGCTGGCGGCCTCCGCCACGAATGCTGATGGCGAAGAAACTGTTGAGGTGCTGTTTCTTGACGACCTGGGCGATGTAGCCCCAGGTAGTGCAGTTCGGCTTGAGGGGTTGCCAGAGCCCCAGTCCTTCCCGTCCAAGCTCAAAGTAGAAGAGTTCTTCAGTATGCCTATACGTGTCGAGGGGAACCAAGTCATGGTTGGTGGGCGCCCTTTGCTCTGTAATGGAAAGGCGGTGCGCACCGAGACCGTTGCCTCCGGCGATGTTGGGTAAAGCGGAGCACCAGCACCCGGACGCATCGAGCTTTCTGCAAAGCCAGGTATGGGCGCAGTTTAAGTCAGAGTTCGGCTGGCGGCCACACACGCTGGTCTGTGAAACCGAGCACGGCACCGCTACCGTCTCGGCATTGTCGCGTAAAGCAGGGCCGGGAGCCCGGCTTGCATACGTGCCGCACGGGGCTCCTTTTGCCTCAGCCTCGATGTTGGCCAAGTTCAGCCGTGACGTGCTGTCCGGGCCAGCCGGGCCGCTACGGGACTGTGCGTTCCTGCGGTGGGATCTCCCCTGGGAGGCTACCGCCACCCTACGCGAGGAGTTGAAAGAGGCCGGGTTTACAGCGGCACAGGTTGATATTCAGCCACCGAACACGGTGATCCTTGATCTCAGTAAGTCTGCCGACATGCTGCTTGCAGAGATGAAGAGTAAAACTCGCTACAACATTCGTCTTGCTGCGCGTAAGGCAGTTGTTGTGGAGAGTGAGGGCGTGTCCGCTTTGGATGAGTGGTACCAGCTGTATCGGCAGACTGCACGCAGGGACTCAATTAGCATTCACTCGCAGGAGTACTATCAACGGCTGTTTGAACTTGTGGCATCAGCAGGCAAGCCGGACGCGAGTAAGCCGCATGACTCGGCCGAGATCGAGCTTTTGTGTGCCCGGCATGATGGTGAACTCATAGCAGGTATAGTCGTGGTGTACTACCACAAGCAAGCCGTATACCTCTATGGGGCAGGATCGGATTACAAGCGTAATCTCATGGCGGCATACCTCTTGCAGTGGCATGCGATAGAACGGGCGCAGGCGCGAGGGTGTGTAAGCTACGACCTCTTTGGCATACCACCAAGCGACGACCCGGAGCACCCCATGCACGGTTTGTACCGTTTTAAGGTAGGTTTTGGAGGGGCCATAGTGCAAAGGCTCGGCTGCTGGGATTACACTCGGCGACCTATCCCGTACAAGATGTTTTGTTACGCGGAAACCGCGCGCGACTGGTACTTCAAGACCTTCCGCAAGCGCCGATAGTTCGGGTTCAGTTCGGGACTAGTGCGTGGTTTAGTTTTGGTGTCGCCGTAGTCTACTCCTTGGTACTGTCTATGCCGTACTTCTTTGCCACCTTGTCATAATAGTTAATTACCGTACGAACGTAGTCGCGCTTCTCGTTGTAGTCACCTTCAAAGAAGCTGCGTTTGAAGCCATAAATCACTATGTTTTTAAGTTCCTTAGGTGATACCTCAAAGTTCTCGGTGAGGAGACGGAACTCATTGGTTACAGTGGTGTGCGACACAAGGCGGTTGTCGGTGCAAAGCGTCACCGAGAGCCTGTTGTCTATCATCTTGCGAATGGAGTGGTCACTGAGATTGTCTATGTGGGGCGATGTTTGCAAATTGCTGGTCAGACAGACCTCGATAGTAATACGGTTGTTTGCAATGTAGTCTAACAGGTTGCGCACGTAACGAGCGGAATCCACAATAGCAGGGTCGGTAATGCGTTCTTTGTCAAATAGATGGAAGCCATGTCCAATGCGGTCGGCGTGAAGTTTCGTAATTGCT
>CAZQIK010000100.1:0-4159 GCA_964593085.1 uncultured Spirochaeta sp. | reverse complement strand
TGGAATATTGATTCAGGACCGTAGGCCTCACCCGCATGTACCGTTTTGTTGAGAAAATGTTCGTGAACATGTTGAAATGCAGCTAAGTGGTCTGCGGCCGGGTACCCCGCCTCGCTGCCCGCTAAGTCAAAACCAACTACTCGAACGTCCGAGGTGTTCCGGAGGTGCACGGTAGCACGTGCCAGCTCCAGTGATGCATAGTGCAGAATCTCTACCTCGCTTGCATGCTCATGAGCCTTGGTAAGGGTTGCAAAGTATTCGGAGAACTGTGATGTGAAGTAGCGCATGGCGGTGACGATTATGCCGTAGTCAAAAGGCGGAGGCAAAAGGTCAGGGTTGGTTTCTTTGCTACTCTGAGAATCTTTGCTACTCTCAGAAGAGGAGACGCTGTATACACCCCGAGCGTTTATTTCATCGCGGGCACGTTTCAGTCCAAGGTCAACGGCCTCCAGCACCTGCTGAAAGTTTAGGTGAGAGTTCATATGCAGCTGCGGGGCAAAGCGCACCTCAATGTAGCGCACGTTCTCGGCTGCGTTGTCCATAGCAAGCTCGTACGCTACTTGCTCGAGTGCTGGTGCGGTCTGCATAACCGCAGTAGTCCAGGCAAAGCCTGCCAGATACTCATTAAGGTTACGGTAGCTCGGCTTAAATACCTTTTCCTTCAACCCGGCTTCGTCCCAGGCCGGTAACTCCACCTTGGCCTCGCGGGCAAGCTCAATAAGCGTCTGAAGTCGAAGACTACCATCCAGATGGAGATGTAGGTCTGTTTTTGGCATGGCCTGAAGAAACTCAATAGGAAAAGAACTCATTGTGAAAACTCCTGTGTCGTACTGGTTGTGTGTGTTGCCGCTGCCTCAAGCACCATGGACCGGAAGGTGTTTCCGCGGTCGAACTCATTTAAGAACATTCCAAAAGAGGCGCATCCCGGAGATAAAATAACGATATCCCCAGGGCTTGTCGCGTGTGCGGCGGCATTAAAGGCTGTGCGAAGTGTGTCGTATGGCCCATGAACCGGTGTGCCTCCGGAGTTGAGCTGTTGGTGGATAGCCTCCGAGGCCGAACCTGCAAGCAGATAGACCGCTGCCGCCAAGTTACCGAGACCGGCGAAAGCAGCCGGTGAGAGCTGTTTGTCGCTGCCGCCCGCTATGAGGTGAACTGGTGCCGAGAAGGCCTTTACAGCGGCCACGGCCGCTTCGGCAATGGTGGCGGCCGAGTCGTTGTAGTA
This sequence comes from uncultured Spirochaeta sp., assembly GCA_964593085.1. Classification (GTDB taxonomy): domain Bacteria; phylum Spirochaetota; class Spirochaetia; order DSM-27196; family SLAA01; genus SLAA01. The sequence goes on along the minus strand of CAZQIK010000100.1, from coordinate 2,934 downwards.
ACGGACGCCGCGAATTTCGGTAATGTACTCCATGCGATGCGCCACGCCTGGAAAGCTGCTCAGCGCATCTGCTGTGAGGGCAGCTGGCACACCATAGAGGCGGGCGGCCGCCCCTGCTGCAAGCAAATTGCCCCGCGCGTGTTCACCGGGCAAGGGTGAAGCACGCAGGACCACTTCCGGTGCTTGTTCCCCCTGTTGCAGGCAGCCGCGCTCACCATCGAGGTAACAGAATGCCTCCGCCCGGCGTGCCGCTGCGCCATTGGGCGCAAGCACGTGTGTGTCTGCTGGCGCGTGTGCAACACACAGGTGAGACGTGGTTTTTGCCAGAAAGCGGTCAAGATACTCACTCCCGCACGCAACTACTGTCCATGCCTCCGGTGAAGTGGTTGTAAGAAGAAGCTCCTTGTCGTGAAGATAAGCATCCATGTCCGCGTAGTAGTCCAGGTGATCCGGCATAATTGTGGTCAAGATGCTTACCTTCGGCCTCAGCAGATCTAGTGCACCAGCAAACTCGAGGTCTCCCAACTGGAAGGACGAGAGTTCAAGCACGATAGGGGCTTCGGGCGGAAGGGTGTGGATAAACGCAAGTGGCGATACGGTGATGTTGCCGCCAAGTCGGGCGTCGGGATATGCCTGCAGCAAAACGTGATGGAGCGCGGTAGCGGTTGTCGACTTGCCTTTGGTGCCGGTAACACACAGCAGAGGGTTAGAACGCACCCGAAGAAAAAGTGAGATATCGGTCTCTATGCGACGAGCATGCTGTAGGTACGGTGAACTGCGTGGTACTCCAGGGTTTTTCACTACAAAATCGGCATCCTGAAAATCGACGGTGTCGTGGCGGCCAAGAACGTAGCGTAGCGGTAGGTCGGAGAGCGCTTCAATGCTGGGGCGTAGCTCCTCCGGAGCGCGCAGGTCGGTAACTGTCACTTCGGCGCCCTCCGAATGAAGGTAGCGTGCCGTTGCGGCTCCACCGCCGTGGAGTCCGAGCCCCATGATGGTTACGCGAGCACCACGATATCGTTGTTCAGTCTTCAATGCGAAACTCCTTCATATCGCGATCATTGAGGAACGGTACGAGACGCAGCCGCTCCCAGCAGTGAGCCAACTCCTCCGGAAGCTCGGCTCGAAGCTTGCGAAATATTGGCAGTTCGGTTGAGAACTCATCTGCGCGTAAGGCGTTTTGAATTGCTTCCATATGGGGATCTAGAAAAAGCCGCGCCTGATGTGCAATGTGGCAGGCCTGCTCTAGCCGCTCGAGTTCCAAGCTATACAGCGAGTGACACACCGCCTGATACTTGCAACTGAGCGGGTAGTATGGATAGGTGCGGGCACCCTCCGGTAAAAAGAGTTTGGTGAAAAACTTGGTTAGTTCTCGGTCCAGCCAGATGCCTTGGACGTAGTACCCACGGCCGGTCTCACCAATCCACGTATCGGATACAGAGCGCCGGACATGACACGCTTGAGGCGTCTCGTCATTGCCTTCTATCTCTTCAATGGGAATCATGTCGGCCTCGATAAAAAGTTTGGTGCTGCTGTAGGCAGGTGTTTCCTCATTTGACCCCCTGCTCATCTGCCGATGTGTTCCCGGGCGCGGCACGAGGTCAATGTGCAGTAGGTAGAGATAGAGACAGTCTTCGGCTCGGAAAAACCGAAAAAAAGACGGACGCAGAATTTCGGCTGGATCAAAAAAGTACCGCAGCCCCTGAAATATGTGCGGAAGACGCTCTCCCAACTGCTGCATGAGACCCCGCAGATCCTCCCTATACCGCGGGGAAGGTGCCTCTTCGCGAACATCGTGATGAATCTGGAAATTCGGAACCTGAAACTCATCCTCCAGTTCTAAATACAGCTCTTCATTCGCGGTAAAAAATGGGGTGTAGCCGCTGCCTGCGCTCTTGACCGACCGAAGCAGTGCGTCGATTGAGGGGTCCGGTTTGATAATCTCAATGCGACTCACTAGCATGCTCCTCAATCTGGGCATCTATTGCCACGATACGCCAAACTTCGTTACGGAGCTCTAGCTGCAACTCCTCCTGTATGCGATCCTCGCGGATAGCGGCGCCTTGTTCCCGGCCTTCATCTGCAAACTCAACATACACACGAATGAAACGAGCTTCGTACAACGCCGAACCGTCCTCTTTTGCGAGTTCACGGATGTCCGGTGTGCTTACCCCATATGGGTACACTGAGGGGCTGAGTTCCGGGCGTCCTTGCCGTATCCAATCGTCGGCCCGATAATGCCCAGTCTCCATCTCGACGGACATGCGCGCTCGTGATGTCACGTACATGGTGGTAAGCTCGTCGACCCGCCGAGAAGCAACGCCCCGTGCAAGAGTGGCCCGCAGCAGTTCCGGATCCAGTTCGTTGAGGGCCGCATAATGTAACCGAACAACCTCCATAGGAGCTAACCCATGTGTCGGCGGTGGCTGCAGCGCGCGGTTAATGCTGGTGCCAGCAATGCCGCCAAGTAGGAGTACGAGTGCTGTCACGGTTGCCAGCCGCGCCCCCCGCTGGCGAAGGAACTCTTGGCGATGAAAGCGGCGTATGCGAGCCTCTCGTGTGCGTGCGGCCTGGTTTCGAAGCTGGTGAAGCTCCTTGGTGCTGCGTCCGTTGGAGGCTAAGGTGCGAGAAAGTACTGGCGAAGCGGCCGATAGTAACTGTACAAGTTCGTTGATGAGCTGGCGCATGCGCGCAGGGCTGGACTCGCTGCGGGTAGGTGCTGGCCGGTGGCCGTCTATACATGCATCAAAGGCTTCCTTGAGGTTTACCGGCATTGCAGGAAAGCTCTCGCCAAAGCGTTCGTAGAGTCGCGCCGTGCCGGGTTCGGCCTCGGGATTCATGCATAAGGGCTGTGAGCTGAGGTGGCGGTACCACAAGGCGGCCAATCCGAAAGCCGTTATTGCCGCGCCTGTACGGTGGGGCGGATCGAAATCC
>CAZQIK010000099.1:0-6361 GCA_964593085.1 uncultured Spirochaeta sp. | reverse complement strand
GCAGATCGTGCCCCAGTCCTTGGGATGAACGGACGAGCAGGTAGCCGCTGGCCAGGAACTATTGCAGCTCGAACTTGGCGAGGCAGGACCGGAAGAGCCGCAGGCAGAGGCGGTTCGCGCGGTGTTCGCCCCGCCCCCTGAGACCCTTGCCGCCCATTGGGATCTCCTTGAACACGAGTACTACGGGCTTTTCTTAGGCTTTGACCACCGTGGTGACGCCGGGGCATTGCTCCACGGAATGATAAAGATAGCCAGCCAAGACGACCGCTTTCGCACCCGCATGATACACCTCGTCGGCGAAGCGGTGAAAATGTACGCCGATCTTGAAATGCTCTATGACCCAACACCGCTTCTTGCCTCCGGTTTTGCCCGTGCTGCAAGCTCGCAAGAGTTACTGATGCATTACTTTAAGCGCCGGTCAGATGCGGAGAAGGGTCTTCCGGAGGCATTCCTCAGTAACCTTCGGGCCGCGCTACAACGTTTTGCCTTGAACTCAGAAGCTGACGAAGAGCGTTCACTCGGGGTTCTGCACCGAATTTACAAAAGCCATGCAGCACTTTCAACAAAACGAATGTTGCTACATGCCTCACTCTTTGCGCTAGAACAGCACGCAGCCCCAAGCGAAGTCGGCAGCGAACTCTCGAACGCGCTTGACCGGGTTGCGTATCTTGCGCAGCAAGATGCACCAGGCCTTGCGGACTCGGCTATCCATGCCCGCTACCACTTTGTCGACCGTGAGCTACTGGAGACTATTCGCGAGGAGAAAATTGACAAGGTTACCCGCACCCTCGACAGACTATCGAAAGCAGGGGTAGACGAACGTATTACCGAGCGGGCGATATCGAACCTGGCAAACAGCGGTCAGAACCTGTTGGGCGAGCTGGTCAAAGCGGTTACCAACGGAGATACTCGCCGCCGCGAGCTCGCACTCATGGCTCTGGGCCGGCGTTACAACCGCGACCGAGATCTAACAAACGACGATATTTCTGCGACACCCGGGTTATTCGTTTTTCGCGCCGATTATACCGATGTCCAAGGCAGTGGGAGCACCGTAACGACAGTGAGCCGCGTTGCCGGAGCAGCGGACTCCATTGCCGCCCTGGGTGAGTACTTGGCCAAGTCCGCCCGCGCATCCGAAGCTCTCCTACTTCAGCCAAATGGTGATCCAAATATCGCGGTTGAAACGGTGGTGGAGTTGCTGAACAAGAGCAACCCTGCGGCCGATGTAGTCATTCTCTGCCCGGTTGCCTCGGACGGCTCTCGCCTGTATCGCAGTTTTATCCCCGGTGAAGATGGGTGGCAGGAAGACGCTTCCCGTTTCTCGTTCAGCCCGCTTGCCTACCGCGAACTGCGGGTACATCGTCTGATAAATTTCACTACCAAGGTAGTGCATTACAGCGACGGTATTCGGCTCCTCCAACTCAATGCCAAAAGCAACCCCAAAGATGAGCGTCTCATAGCGCTGGCCGAGGTTCCAAGCTCACGCATTGAATTTGACACCGAGGGTCGCATTGTGCGCATGATTGGCCTCGAGAAGGTCCTCATGGAGGCTGTGTATGCAATTCGCGCAGAGCAAGCAAAACGCAAACGACGTTTGTACTGGAACCGCATTATCATTCATAATCGCTCGGTCATGCAGGCAACCTTGGAACAGGTGCAGGACTACGCGGCTCGCCTTGCCGCACGTGTTACCGATCTTGGACTTGAAAAGAGTGTGCTGTATTCACGCAGGCCCAAGCACGAAGGCACGGCCGACGGCAACCAAGTGGTTGAGACCGAGCTGCTTTTTGAGAATATCTCCGGGACAAACTTCACAATAACTCGCCGCACTCCCTCGCTTGAACTGCTCAAGCCGATTGATGAGTACGCAGGCAAGGTTATTCGCGCCCGCCAACGCGGCAATCTCTACCCGTATGAAATCATTAAAATGGTCACACGCACCGGCTTTCCAGTCAGCGAGACCTATCCTCGTGGTGAGTTTGAGGAGTATGACTTAGACCCACAAGCTCCGGAGAAAGCGGTCTCGGTAAAGACTCGACCCTACGGCGACAATACCAGCAACGTAGTGTTTGGAATCATTACTAACCAGCTTTCTTCGGTTCCGACCCCGCTGCGTCGTGTCATTATTCTGTCAGACCCAACCGTGGACATGGGCTCGCTTGCCGAGCCTGAGTGTCGCCGTATAAACGCCGCTTTAGACATGGCGGAAGCCGAGGGCATTCCGGTTGAATGGTTGCCAATATCCGGTGGAGCAAAAATTGACATGGAAAGTGGCACCGAGAACCTTGACTGGACAGCGCGCACCGTACGCCGAATTATTGAGTTCACTCAGGCAGGCGGCGAGATCAACATCATTGTAGCAGGTATCAACGTTGGAGCTCAGTCCTACTGGAATGCGGAGGCTACCATGCTCATGCATACCCGAGGCCTACTGATCATGACCGAGGATGCTTCCATGCTACTAACCGGCAAGAAAGCGCTTGATTTCTCCGGCAGTGTCTCTGCAGAGAACAATGTGGGCGTTGGTGGCGTCGAGAAAATTATGGGGCCGAACGGCCAGGCACAGCTGCGGGTGAAGAACCTGTACGATGCGTACAGCGCACTGTACAACCACTACGCAATGAGTTACGCGGTGAGCACCACTGCTGCAGCCGTTGGAGAGGCGGCCAGGACCGGCTCAGGATCGGCCATGCCCACAAGCGACCCAAGCAATCGCGACATTACTGAGCACCCTTACTCCGATCCTCTTGGTCAAGGCTTTACTAAGATTGGTGATATTTTTTCTTTGACGCTCAACCCGGAACGCAAAAAGGCCTTTGAGATGCGCCAGGTGATGTCGGCGGTCAAAGACCAGGACAGCAACCACTGTGAGCGCTGGCTTGAGATGAAGGACGCCGAGACGGCAATTGTTTGGGAAACTCGCCTTGGCGGCTACCAGGTTGGACTCATTGGCATTGAGAGCCGCTCATTGGCTCGGCTTGGGGAAATCCCCCATGACGGCCCGGAAAGTTGGAGCGGGGGGACCCTCTTCCCACAGAGTTCCAAAAAGGTTGCGCGTGCCCTCAATGCCTTCAGCAACCGGGTACCGGCGGTTATACTGGCCAACCTCTCCGGCTTTGACGGTTCGCCTGAGTCGCTCCGCAAACTGCAGCTTGAGTACGGTGCCGAGATTGGACGTGCGGTAGTAAACTTTAAGGGACCCATTATCTTTGTTATCACCGCTCGTTACCACGGCGGTGCCTACGTTGTATTTTCTAAGGCTCTCAACAGTCAATTGCATTCGGTTGCCATTGAAGGCTCCTACGCCTCGGTTATTGGCGGGGCGCCTGCTGCTGCGGTTGTGTTCCCACGGGCGGTCAAGCAGGATACCGAAAAGGACCCACGTGTTCAGGATGCAAGCCGGAAACTCAAAGAAGAAACCGAATTCACGCAGCTTGAGTACACCGAGGTCTACGAGCAGGTGCATTCCGAGAAACAGGCAGAGCTGGCAAGCCACTTTGACAAGGTTCACTCGGTTCAGCGAGCTAAACAAGTGGGCTCAATTGATGAGATTATTCCCGCCTCGCGCCTGCGAGAATATGTGATCGGCCGACTGAACGGTTAGTGGCTTTTCGAAGCCTTATGGACTCACCCGGAAACGGGTGAGGTTCAAAATATGGTTTACCGCGGATCGAGCGTCTTTGGCGCTCGAGACCGGGGTGTAGTCAGGGTCGCGGAAACATTTGACAGCATCTTGGAGCATGTTACGGAAGTATCCGGTCTCTTTGAGGGGGCTGGCATCGGTGCAGACCAGCGACCGGTACCCCTCATAGTGCGGGCTTTCCACGCTTTGCCAGTACTCACGCACCCCGTTACCTACCCGAATGCGCCCACGCTCAAAACTGAGCTCAATCTCAAAGTTCAGGTGGTCACGCCCCGCACCAATCTCCAGCAGCACGTCGGCATTACCGGCAGTGGCCACCACGTACGCGGTACCCTTTCGTGTCCTGAGCCACCCGTGCAAGCGTGCCCGCCGGAGTTTCGCGCCAGCAAGAAACGAGGCCGCGTCCAGAATGTGGGTACCGTCATGCATCAGCATGCGGTCAAGACGTGTGGTGCGGCCGAAATAGAGGTTGCAACGAATGGCAAGGAGCTCGCCGTAACGCCCATCCTCAACCGCGCGCCGTGCCTCAATATAGTCCTCAGAGTAGCGTCGTTCATGGTTCACTACGATCCGGGTGCCGTAGCGCTCAGTCAGCTGCACAATGCGGCGTGAATCGAGCATGGTATGTGCAATTGGCTTCTCACACACTATCACCGGCACCATCGGGGCTGCTGCGGCTGCAATCTCGGCATGGCTGTCCGGATGAGTCGCAATGCACAGAATGTCCGGCTTCACGGCTTTGAGTAGCGAGTGCACGTCGGTGAAGACCGAAAGACAGTCCCAGCGGTCAACAAAGTCGAGCCTGCGCTCGGGGTCATTGTCCGCACCTGCAATCAGCCTGCAGTCAGGGTTCGCCAGAATAGCCCCGACGTGCGTGCAGGGTTTTTCACGCCGCTCATCTTGCTCCAACATAGAGCCAATGCGTCCAAGCCCAACGACAGCCACCTGTATAGGTCCGCTATATCTATCTGCTCCGGCATCTTGCCCATGCGGCAATATCTCGTCGGTTGCGTTTGCCCCCGCCCCGTTCGTCTCGTTGCTCTTTTTCATCCGCGCATTCTACTGTGCTTGCATTCGACTCGTCCAGCTGTTATAGTATTTTGTATAGGCGAAAACCCGGGCGATTAACTCAGTGGGAGAGTGCTACCTTCACACGGTAGAAGTCGGCAGTTCAAATCTGCCATCGCCCAGACGTACATCTTTTTCGTGTCAGTCCTTAGGGTCCAGCACGCTCGGCTCCGGCATCTATCAGGAGCTGGAGGACGGCAGGGTTCGGGTTATAGGCGGCTGCGTTATTGAGTGGCGTTGCACCAAGGTCTGAGCGAGCATCTACATCGGCTCCGGCCTCAAGCAGCACCTGAATTACCGAGGAGTTCTCATTATAGCGGGCGGCAAATATCAGAGGTGTCCAGCCGGTAGCACTGCGAGCGTGTACATCGGCCCCGGAATCAATAAGCACCTGAGCTACCGTTGGGCTCTCATTATAGCGGGCAGCAAGTAACAGCGGTGTCCAGTCATCACGAGTGCGTGCGTTCACCTCGGCGCCAGCATGCACAAGTATCTGAACAGCAGCAGGGTGTTTGTTGTACTGGGCGGCAGCTATAAGCGCAGTCCAGCCATAAGGGTCACTGGCGTTGGGATTGGCTCCGGCATCGAGAAGTATCTGCAGTACCGACGGGTTCGGATTATAGGCGGCGGCATGCATGAGTGGTGTCCAGCCAAAACTGTCAGCGATGTTGGGGTTGACTCCGGCATTGGTAAGCTGGCGGACCGTGGCTGGAGAACCGTCCGCTGACGCTGAAATGATACTGTTAGCCTGCACAACAAGAGGCGCCAGTAAAAAGAGCCCCACGAACACTGCGTGCTTCATTGTCATCTTCCTTCTCTGGTGCGTTTCCGGACCTTGGTACTGTTTCGGATCACGCAATAGTAAAGCCACCCCGCCGGCAAAAATCAACAAAGTCCTCAAGCTTCTCTTTATGCGCCGGGCCTGAAAATTGTAAGTGAGGATCAGCTTCTTTGGTAAAATCGTCGGTAAACCGCTCGAGTATTTTGTCAACTACTTCTTCAGGACCATCAGAGTTTTCCAAGTACAAGACGCGGCGGTTTTCAAGCTGTTTATCTATTGGTACCGCTGGAATGTGCTCCAGTGCCTGTTCTACTGCATCTGCAAGCGCGGCGGCATCAGAGTCAGTAACGCTTTGCATGCGGTTTAACAGGTAGGTGCCGTTCCACTCTCCGCCGGAATACGCCTTGTCCGTGTGCTCGTCCGTGTCCGTGTCCTCAGCCCCACCAGTCGATATGAGCCGATCATCGAATGAGGGTTGTGTCCCTTCAGGTTCCCAGCCGTGTATTTGCGCAAGCTTCAATACAAGCGGCCATTCGTCTATGTTGAACCAGAACCGAGCGGTGCGTTTCACATGCCCCTGATCAGCTTGCGTGTCGTCCTCGGCTGTTTTTTTCTTTCCCACATTGCTAATGAGATCGTATGACATCGTTTCACTGCCTTTGTGTATCTATGGTAGTGACGGCCCCCGGTCACCGGTCACCGGCCCCCGGTCACCGTACAGCTTTGCCCAATCACTCACCCTCAACTCAGCCTTCATTAACATACTCCTCTACAGTCAATGCCGTCGAGTACTTTTCGTCGGTGTATTGGGTTGCCGCCAAGAAGGGCGCACCCAGCGCGCGGGGCGGCTTCAACCAGGGGTGAACTGC
>CAZQIK010000098.1:0-6430 GCA_964593085.1 uncultured Spirochaeta sp. | reverse complement strand
AACCTGGAAGGATTTACCGTCAATAGAGATAGGATAGACGAAAAGTTTTCCTGATAACTACGAACGGAGTGTACAATGGCGGATCAGGCTGAGACCCTACGAGAGATAATGAAAAACAAGCCTGCGGATGCGCAGGCAAAAACTCGCATTATAACGGTTGCAAGCGGCAAAGGCGGGGTAGGCAAGACAAATATTTCGACCAATCTTGCTATTGCGTATGCGCGACTCGGTAAACGGGTCATTCTTATGGACGCTGACCTTGGGCTCGCAAACGTGAATGTTATTCTTGGAGTAATCCCAAAGTATAATCTTTATCATCTTATTCGGCGTCAGAAGACTATGAGTGAGATCATTATGGATACGAACTACGGTATACAGATTGTTGCGGGCGCTTCGGGATTCTCAAAAATCGCGAACCTGACTCACGATGAGCGTGATGCCTTTGTACACGACTTATCGGAACTATCTGTGGCAGATATCATTATCATAGACACGAGTGCCGGGGTTTCGGACAATGTACTCTCGTTTGTTGCGGCTGCCGACGAGGCAATAATTGTCACCACGCCAGAACCGACCGCCATCACTGATGCCTACGGGATTATCAAGATCATTGCTACCGAGATAGATAACCTGAGTCTGTCCTTGAAACTGGTGGTTAACAGGGTCTCGTCCGTTACCGAGGGCAAACGAGTTGCTGAGCGGGTAATTAACATTGCAGGTCAGTTTTTGAACCTCAAAGTGGATTATCTCGGTTACGTGTATGAGGATCCGGTTGTGCCCCAAGCCGTGCTGCGGCAGAAGCCGTTCATGGCGGTAGATCCTCGCTCAAAGGCATCCATTAGTGTGCAGCATATAGTTAGCCGGCTTGAGAAAATTGATTTCCAAGAGACCGGGGGCATTGGAAATTTTCTGAAGAAGCTCCTGAGTAGAGCATCCGGTTAGGTGAGCGGGAGTGTTCGTCGCTTGACGGTGGGGAGCTTTTTCCCTACTCTGTAAGCGGAGTATTGGAGGCTTATGTCGCTAACGGTGAATTGGCAAATTGCCGTAGGAGTAGGCACCTCAGCTTTGCTGCTCTCGGTTTTGTCCGGAGTACTCGGGGGAGTAGGGTTTGGTGCTATCTTGGTCCGGGCCCTGCTTGCAGGTACTATTTTTGCGGCACTGGGAATTGGAATAGAGTTCGTGGTACGACGGTTTTTACCCGAGTTGCTTGACGCGGATAGCCTTCCAGATATGGGATCACATGTCAATATTGTGGTTGATGAACAAGACGATCAGGCACCCAAGGGACAAGATGAGGTGCAGGTCGGCAAAACAGCAGATTCCGCCGACAAAGAGCCGCAGGCTGGTGGTTCTGAACAAACCGAATCCGAGGATAGCTGGGATGACCTTGAGAATCCTGAAGATAGCCTTGTGCAAGAGGTGCAAGAAGCGCGCAGAGAAGACGGAGCTACGGCGGAGCGCCAAGAGCAGTCTGAATCTGAAACCGAGAGTGAACCTGTGAAAGAGTCCGGGGAGAGCAATGCAGCCGATACGCCTCCTCTGGCTGCTGACGACGAGGTAGATGAGCTGCCTGATGTAGGGAAGTTTGCAGAGGCGTTTGCGTCTGACGGAACGCCGGACTCGACTCAAGACTTAGGGTCGCCAGCTTCGGATGCTGCAAAAAGTAACGGCCAGGATCCCGAAATGATTGCGAAGGCTTTACAAACAATGTTGAAACGTGAAAGTGAATAGCATGAGGAAAAGAAAGGGATAGTATGGGAGAAAAACCCACGGCAGAGAATACCGTAGTCCCGGAGAGGTCAGAGGAAGAACTCTGGCGATTGTACCGGAAAAAGCGTGATCCCGCTATCCGCGAGAAGCTGGTAAAACAGTACGCGCCGCTGGTAAAATACGTCGCTGGCAAGGTAGCAATTGGCATGCCTCATAACGTCGAATTTGATGATCTCGTCGGCTACGGAGTTTTTGGGCTTTTCGATGCTATTGAAAAGTTTGACCCAGACAAGCATGTGAAGTTTAAGACCTACGCTGTTACCCGGATTCGAGGCGCAATTTTTGATGAGCTTCGTTCCATCGACTGGGTTCCGCGCTCGGTTCGCCAGAAGACGCGCGAAGTGGAAGAAACCGTCAGACGACTTGAAGCTTCGTTGGGTCGGGCGGCGCACGACAAAGAGATTGCTACGGCTATGAATGTCTCGGTGAAGGATTTTGAGAAGCTCATGCTCAAGATCAGCGGCACCTCGGTACTTTCGCTGAACGACGTTTGGTACACCGGCGATGATAACGACAAGGTCTCAATAGCCGATAGCATTGAGTCTCCCCAGAGCCTCAATCCGGAGATCATTGTTGAGAAAGACGAGATACGGCGGGTTATTGTTACCGCAATAAGCGAACTTCCGGAGAAAGAAAAAAAGGTTTTGGTTCTGTACTATTACGAAGATCTAACTCTAAAAGAGATTGGTCAGGTGCTTGAGGTTACCGAGTCGCGTGTTTCGCAGTTGCATACAAAGGCAATTCTTCGGCTACGCGCAAAACTTACGAACCTAAAGAAAGGAATTATGTAAAATGGTGGGAATGGACGAGCTTAAGACCTATATGCAGTCGCAGTTGCAAGAGGACTCCAAGCGCTCGTTCGTTACCGTTACCGGGGCAACATTAGAAGATGCTCTGCAGTCTGCTTCTATTGAACTGTCACTGCCGCTTAAGAAAGTTGAGTATGAGGTTCTTGAAAAGGGAAGCGCCGGACTCGCCGGATTCCGCCGAAAGAATTTTGTGGTCATGGCTTACCCAGCCGGTGGTCAGATGGGCGAGTTCGCCGAAAATGATTTTGACATGGACATGGGCTTTCCTGCAGACGCTGGAGCACTGAGCCGTGACGGCGAGGCCAATGTGCGGTTGCAACCGCAGGGCGTCTTTTTGCGCGTAAAGCCTCCTGCTGGAGACGGTTCCAAAATAACCGAGGATGAAACAATGTGGCGGATCCGTGAGCGAACCGATACGCGGATTGATGCTGCTCGGGTTGCACAGATTGTGAAACGCGCCGATTCTGAGTTTGTTAAGATTGGCGAGTTTGAGTACGATCCTTCCAACGACGCAATGCTCCAGTTGTCAGTGACAGATGGAGAGATGAAGGCCTATCTGACCGCCACTCCCCCAGGTGTGGGCGGTGCCGATCCAGATTACGATACTATTATAAATCTGCTTCAAAGCAACGACGTGGTACACGGTATCAACGAGGAAACAGTTCAAGCCTTTGCCGACAATCCTTCGTATCGTGAGCCTCTGTTGGTTGCCGAGGGCACAAAAGCGATTGACGGTAAAGATGCCAGAATCGCCATGAATTTTGAAACTGACAGCCGGAACTTCAAACTTAAAGAGACCGATGGACGAGTTGATTTTAAAGAACTCAACTTGGTGCAAAATGTCGTTGAGGGCCAGGTTTTGGCTAGAAAAGTCCCTGCCGATGAGGGAACCAACGGTAGCACTGTTACTGGTAAGTATCTGCCTGCGAAACCTGGTTCCGATGCACGCATTGATGTGGGCAAGAATGTAAGACTCTCCGAAGACGGCCGCACAGCATATGCTGAAATTAATGGTCAGGTAGTTATGACCGGCAGCAAGATTAACGTCGAGCCGGTGTATGTGGTAAACGGCGATGTAAGCCTCAAAACCGGTAATATCATGTTTCTTGGTACGGTACTTGTAAAAGGAAGTGTTGAGGACGGGTTTGACGTAAAAGCCTCCGGGAATATAGAGGTAATTGGTAGCGTCGGTAAGTGCAATTTAGATGCAGACGGTGACATCATTGTTCATCAAGGCGTTAACGGGAAATCCTCAGGCCTGGTGCGTGCAGGTGGCTCCATCTGGTCGAAGTTTATTGAGAATGCTACCGCGGAGGCTGGTGATCGGGTTGTGGTAAGTGACGGCATTATTAATGCACACGTAACCGCCCAACGGAAGGTAATTTGTCGTGGGAAGCGGGCGAGTATTGTTGGTGGAGTTGTTCGTGCGGCAGAAGAAATTGATGCCAAGGCGCTTGGGTCGGTGAGCGGAAACGAGACAATTCTTGAGGTTGGTGTCGACCCGAAGAGCAAAGAACGACTTTCTGAGTTAGAAGAAGAGAAAGCTGAACTCACTAAGCAGCTCGAAGAAGTTGTTTTGAATATGCAAACAATTGAGAAACTGCATAAAGCCCGTAAGAAACTCACTCAGGATAAAGTTAAAGTATATAACGAGCAGAAACAGAAACGAGTAGCCATTACCGGTGATTTGCGAAAGGTTCAGCGTGAAATAGATGAAATTCAAGGTTATCTTTCCGAGCTCAAGACAAGCGGTAAGATTTCGGCATCGTCGACGGTGTTTTCGGGTGTTAAGATCAATGTTCGTGATGCTACCCTCAACGTCAAAAATGAGTTCAAAGCGGTAACCTTCATTTGGGGGGCCGGTGTTGTCAAGGTGACCAAGTACGAGGAGTCGGACGAGGACATCACGATAAGCCGGAAAGGCTGATGTCAATACAACCCATCGATCTGCAGACATTGTTTTCTCACCTCGGCAATGTAGGGAAGACGCAGTCTGCCGAAGCCCAAGCTGTAGCTCAACAGCAAGCCGTGGTTGGCCGTGAACTGGCACGCCGAAGCGCGGAGCAAGAAAGCAGCGTCAGTGAAGCAAGTACACTTGAGGAAGGGCCGGAAAAATCTGATGAAGACGGCAAGGGGAGCTCACAGCACCATGAATCCGGCCGAAAAGAAGACACACACGCCGAGAAAGATATTGAGGTGTTTTCCGACCCCGATCTTGGCAAAAATATCGACCTTTCCGGATAATTGCATATGAATATTTTTGTGGTGTTAGGGCTTAATCTCGTAGCTCTGGCCATAGGTTTTCTTGTCATTTCTTCGCGTCTTGACCGTAGAGTAGGCAGCGAGCAGGTAATTGATGAGATTCGGCGCGAGGTAGGCTCGTTATTGGTCGAGCTGAACCAGACAACTGAGCAGAATATTGCGTTAATAGAAGAGCGAATTGACCAACTCAATGAAGTCGTTCAAAAGGCGGATCAGAGAATAACGCTACTGGACCGAGAGACCGAGCGAAAGCAGGAAGGTGGTGAGCTCTATACCGATATCATTAAACGTTCGGCCGAAAGACGGCGTCGAGACACCGTCGTTCCGCCTGAGGCTACGGCGGAATCAACCACGGACCAGATCCTGTCATTACATCGGAAGGGCATTGCGCCGAACATTATAGCAAATCGGGTCGGTTCAACCGTTGGTGAAATTGAACTGATCATATCGCTACATGACAGGAAGGAACTCTGATAATGGTGATCGGTATCGATCTTGGAACAACTAACTCTGTAGTAGCATATGCGGACGGAGACGAGGTGCACATTATTCCGAATGATCGCGGTGCCCGCCTAACTCCATCCGTGGTAGCCATCACCCCGTCGGGAGAGATCTTGGTTGGTGAGTCTGCAAAGAATCAGGCGGTGGTTCATGCCGAGCGAACCGTCTCGCATGTTAAGCGACGTATGGGTGAGGCCGCGTACCTGAATATGGGTCAGCGGAGACTACTTCCCGAGGAAATATCTGCAGAAATACTTCGAAAGCTGAAAAGAGATGCTGAGCGCTATCTTGGTGTTGCGGTCGGACAGGCGGTAATCACCGTTCCTGCAAGCTTTGGAGAATCCCAGCGAAAGGCCACTATAGAGGCAGGTAGGCTTGCTGGACTTGAGGTGTTGCGGATTATCAATGAACCGACTGCCGCCGCCTTGAGTTACGCCTCGCGCCATCCCGGAGCCAAACGAATGGTCGTGTATGACCTTGGTGGCGGAACCTTTGATGTGACGTGCTTGGAAAAAACTGAGATGGAGTACCGGGTTCGTTCGAGTTGTGGTGAGAATAAGCTAGGAGGACTGGATTTTGATGCCTTGCTTCGCGATGAACTTCTACAACACTTCGAGAAAGAGGACGGCTTTGTGGCCTCCTCTAGTCCATTGCTGTTGCAGCAGATTGCAGAGCTCGTGGAACGAGCAAAAATCGAACTCTCCAGCCGCCAGTCCACCGTTATTGCATTGCCGTTCGTGGGAAGTGGTAAAGGCCCGCTTCACCTGAGCTACGAGGCCCGGCGAGATAGTTTTGACGCACTTATAGAACCAATGCTTGAGAGAACGTTAGAGCTCACGTCCCAGGCCTTGGACGAGTCTGGATTCTCCACGGTTGATGCCCTGGTGATAGCCGGAGGCTCGAGCCGCATTCCGCTGGTTCACAAGCGCCTTGGAGAGTTGCTTGGCCTCAAGCCAAGTGGTGGAATTAATCCTGACGAGGTAGTGGCGCTCGGGGCAGCATTGCACGGGAGTATGCTTGCCGAGGAGCAGCGATTTAACGGAAGCGCGCGACACCGACTGAGAGATGTCACGTCCTACACATTGGGC
>CAZQIK010000097.1:0-6466 GCA_964593085.1 uncultured Spirochaeta sp. | reverse complement strand
ATTTCAAAAGGCCTTATTCTGCGATCAACTGGTTTTTGTTTAGTTCTGCTCACCGTAATGATGGCTTACGGGTACCGGTCGCTAACACGTACGGTTCCCGTCCGAGCGGAATTAGAACTAGTCATGGTACAGAACAATACCGACAGCTGGGAACGTGGCAACGAGGAACCCTCGCTACTCGTAGCGCAACGGCTCAGTCGCCGCGGTTTACGAGAACTGTCGCCGGTTGAACCGGACCTCATAGTCTGGAGCGAAACCTTGTTAAGGCGCCCCTATGCCCGTGACCGCCAGTATTACCGCAGTTTTCCAGCAAACGATCCTTTGGCGGCGTTCATTGCGGAGGCCGGGGTACCGCTGCTGACTGGTGGTCCACATGTAGCGCGCTATGGAGAAGATTGGCTTTCGTACAACTCGACACTCCTCATAAATCCTCAGGGCGAGCTTGAGCAGCATTATGGCAAGCGTCAGCTAGTTCCATTTGCGGAGAACATTCCATTCTGGGAGTTCCAATCGGTGAGGAACTTTTTTCGTGAGGTGGTCGGCATCTACGGTACCTGGACACCCGGCCCAGAGATTACTCTCTTTGAGGTAGCACTGCAAAATAGGGATACCCCACTGCGTTTCGCAACACCCATCTGCTTTGAAGACGCTTTTTCCGGCGTAGCACGAGCGATGGTGCGTGAAGGTGCCGAAGTTTTAATTAACCTCACGAACAACAGCTGGAGTCAAACCAACTCGGCCCAAACCCAGCACTTTGTCGCCGCACAGTTCCGGGCAGTTGAAATGCGCACCACGCTCATTAGGAGTAGCAACTCCGGGTTGAGCACGATCGTAGATCCCCACGGACGTCGAGTACTTGAGTTGCCGATGTTTGAACAGGACTACTATGCAGGTAGGGTCACGATACGACAAAGCCCACGCCCGACAATCTACACCCGCTGGGGAGACTATCTAGCATGGGCTTTCTTGATCTTGGTCACCGCCACGCTTGCGGTTCGAGAGTTCCAAAGCAGGCGCTCTTAGGAAGAGCAGTTACTCAGAACACATTGACGCGACCAGAACCAAGCAGGCACGCGCTGTGACGTTAGCTCTTGATGTTGTACTTTCGCTTGAATCGTTCGACCCGTCCGGCGGTATCAACAAGCTGTTGCTTACCGGTGTAAAAGGGATGCGAAGCGCTGGAGATCTCTACCTGATACAGTGGATACTCTTTACCCTCGTAGGTAACCGTCTCTTTGGTTGCGACGGTTGAACGGTTCAAAAACATGGTACCGGACGCAGTGTCTTGGAACACTACTTCACGAAAACCCGGATGTATTCCTTCTTTCATGTTGCTTTACTCCTGTTACTCACCCATGCCCGTTGTATTCATCGAGCGAAGGAAGGCCTCATTATTCGCAGTTTTTTGCATCTTGTCAACGAGCAGCTCAACCACTTCGACATCGTCCATTGGATTAATCACCTTCCGCAACACCCACATTTTCTGAAGCTCTTCTTCACTGAGTAGCAGGTCTTCACGACGGGTTCCGGAGCGCTTAATGTTAATAGCAGGAAAAAGTCGCCGGTCGGCAAGCTTGCGATCCAAGATTATTTCCATGTTGCCGGTGCCTTTGAACTCCTCAAAAATGACCTCATCCATGCGACTGCCTGTTTCAATCAGTGCGGTAGCAACAACGGTCAGACTCCCACCGTCTTCAATGTTACGAGCCGCACCAAAAAACCGCTTCGGCTTATGCAGCGCGTTAGAATCAACACCACCTGATAGAATCTTTCCTGAAGTTGGTACGGTCTGGTTATACGCACGGGCAAGGCGGGTAATGGAGTCAAGCAGAATCACCACATCGTGTTTGTGTTCCACTAAACGTCGTGCCTTCTCAAGCACCATCTCTGCAACCTGCACATGCCGAGTTGCCTGCTCGTCAAAGGTTGACGACACGACCTCTGCCTGCACATTACGCTGCATGTCGGTGACTTCTTCAGGACGCTCGTCAATAAGCAGTACAATGAGAAACACCTCAGGGTGATTCGCGGTTATAGCATTGGCAATTTTTTGTAGCAAAACCGTTTTTCCGGTCCGAGGAGGCGACACGATCAGTCCACGCTGTCCCTTGCCAATTGGGCAAAACAAATTAATCATGCGCGTTGATGAGTCTTTATTGCGCATCTCCATATTGAGACGCTGATCCGGATACAGGGGTGTTAGATTATCAAACGGAATACGGGTCTGCGCCACGGTGGGATTGTCAAAGTTGACACTCTCTACACGCAACATAGCAAAGAATCGCTCGCCTTCTTTTGGAGGGCGAATCTGACCGTACACGGTGTCCCCGGTTTTAAGGTTAAAGAGGCGAATTTGCGATGGTGAGATATAGATATCGTCGGGTCCCGGCAAGTAGCTGTTTTGAGGCGAACGGAGAAAGCCATAGCCGTCCGGTAAAATTTCCAACGAGCCATAAGCATATATGGTGCCGTTCTTCCCTGTATGGGCCTTGAGCACGGCAAAGATTACTTCCTGCTTTTTCAGCGATAAAAGATTCTCTTGAGCAATTCCAATGCGGGCGGCAACCTTGCGCAGTTCCTTCATGTTGAGCCGTGTTAGATCGTTGATGCTAAGGGTTTTACTGTCCTTGAGTTGATCGGCACTTAGATGACCGGTCCACATCCCAAAACGGTCATGTGAGCCACGCTGCTTCGGACCGGAAGCCTTGTCTTCATCACTTTCGGGTTTTTCTTCATCCAACTCTACCGAGGCGTTCATGTCGGCGGCGGGCTGTTGGTCGCTTCCGCTCTTTGTGGCGTCCTCGGCACCGTTATTAGCGGCAGGGTTCTCGCCACTTTTTTCGTTATCGTTGTCTTTGATAAGCGCAACTCGCACTTTTTTCTTGCGTGGCGCTTTACGAGCACGTTCTTCGTTCTCATTGCGCCCGTTTTCAGTTGAAGCTGATTCTTCAGCCTTGGTGTTATCACTATTCATGTATAGGATTCTCCGCGGTGTTTTGACTCTTTTCCGTTCGGGATGCCCGCTCGGTCTCGTACCAATACAGGTGTGCGGCAGGCTCTACGGTTTCCGTGATCTGCTTCCGGTGTACTTCGCATCATGGTGCGACGATAGGCCAAAGCATATCACAACAGTTTTATCCAAACTAGTGCAGAATTGACATCGAAGCGGTGTAAGGATTGCGAGAGGCAAATATACCCCACGCATGCACTATATTCGCTCACCGCAAGATTGTCAATACAGAGTTCTGCTTGACTCCTTTAGCTGTTCGGCTGGAGCCGCAAATACATCAACCGAGTTTGGATTCTTGAGCATCTCACAGGTACCCTCAAAAACAACTCCGTCGGCAATGCGCAGCTTTGCCGCCTGAACGTTTCCATATACTTTGCCGCCGCCAAGCATCTCAAGGTTGCCTGAGGCGAAAATGTTTCCTCGGACAACACCGGCAATAATCACAGTTTCGGCCGACACGTTTGCAATGACTTCTGCACCTTCATCAATGTAGAGAAACCCGCTCGCTGAAATTTCCCCTTCAAACCGTCCGCTAATACGCACCGATTCCTTGAACCTCATTGTTCCTTTCAGGATACTAAGGGGTCCAATTCGACTTGTGGTTCGCGGAATGCTGCGTGCATCCAAGGTTCGTGCCATGATGCTACTTCGTCTTCATCACAAACACACCATCCCAGTCCTCCGGTGGAGGATTCTCCATGTAATGGGCACAACGTGCGTAGTATACTTTTGATGGCCCATCGTTAGGGTCCACTTCAAGAGCCTTGGAGAAAAACTCTCTTGCCTGCTCGAACTCCATAAGCTTATACAGTTTCCGTCCCTCTGAAAAAAAATCAAGCACTTGCTGTTTCTCGGCGGTGATCATCTTTGGACCTCATCCAGATCAGTTTCGCGGAGCTTGCTAAAGCTTCTCTGATATTTGGCATCAAGTGCGGCCACGGTTACTTCTCCCTCACGAAGCTCCTCATCCTGTTCACTTAGATCGCGAATCTCGGTCTGAAGCTCCTCAAGTGCCCCCAAGGTTGCTGCCGTTTCCTGGCCCACGAGGGTAACAAAGCGCTTAACCGCCTCGGTATCGGTAGGATCAAGCTTGTTGGCGGCTTGCTTCAGCTCAGTGACAGGACCTTCCAAATGCCCGGAAAAATGCACCAAAGACTTGTTCAATGACTCAATCAACGCGATACGCCGTTCCCGTCTGAGCACTTGTTGTGATAGCTCCCTATCTCGCAAAACCGCTTTGATTCGCGCAAGTACCTCGGAGAAGTTGAACGGCTTGGTTATGTAGTCCTCGACCCCCAGCTCAAAGCCCTCGATCTTGTCCTGCACATCGTCCATCGCTGAGAACATTATGATGGGTGTGTCCTTAAGATGATCATACTCCGCATCGTTTTTTACAATACGGGTGACTTCCCATCCGGAAAGCTTTGGCATGATGTTGTCGAGCATCACTAGATCGGGTTGATTTTCTCGGATACTGTCGAGCGCATCCTCCCCGTTTGATGCGGTGAACACAGTAAACCCTAGTTTACTCAACATTACGTCAAAGAAGTTAAGGTTTATTTCCTCGTCATCAACAATTAATATGCTCGAATTCTGCATGGAGCGTTCCTTGGTAGGTGATTATACATACACTTCTATATTCTCAATCGTTTGCTTGTGATTTGTCAAGCGCCGTTCGAATACCACAGAAAACCAGAAGAACGAACGCGAAAAAGGTTAGAATAACCGCCACCGTGTCACCGATACGCAGGTACAGGGTACCTTGCTCGGTGTAGACCGGTACATCCGCAATGAGATAGCCCTCAACAAAGGCTGGATACACAGCCACAATTTCCCCGTTCGGATCGATAACCGAGGTCATGCCCCCGTTCGTTCCGCGCACCACCGAACGCCGGGTTTCGCCTGCACGAAATACTGCCATTGCCATGTGTTGCATTGCAGAAGGTACAGAATGTGCCCAGGAATCATTGGTAAGATTCACAATAACCTCGGCTCCTGCGTTAACGAAGTTACGCGTCAAATATCCAAACGAATCCTCAAAACAAATTGGCGTGGCGAAAGCCATACCGGCGGCTTCGAACACGGTGTACTCATCTCCTGCCTGCCAAAAAGTGGTATCGTTCGCTACCAGCAACCCATGCAGCCACGGTAGCGTATCGCGGTAAGGGAAATGCTCGGTAAACGGCACCAAGTGGATTTTATGATACACGTCGGTGAACTCACCGTCATTAAAGAGCAATGCCGCGTTGTAATCCTCGCGGACAAGTGCCCCCTGTTCATTGCGAGCCATGCGTCCGTCACCATTGCCCAGCACAAAGGGGACATCCTGTTGCTCAAGATACCCTACCAACTCCCGCACCAACTCGTAACTCTCTTGACGCTCACGATATCGAGTATGGTAAGCAATTGCCGGTACGAATGAGGTCTCACTCCAGATAACAATATCGATGTCGGGATCATCGGCGAGGGCCGCCGAGCTCTGTCGTAGTGAGGCGTTTAAGGATGCGCGGTAGGCTTGCAGTCCACCCTCCCATGGGTCTACATTCTGCTGCACCATCGCGGCTCGAACATGCCGTGCCTCTGAGTAGTCCACCAAGCTCACAAAGCCATAGAGCAATGCCACAGCGAGTACGCCAAGGTAAGCAAGAGCGGGAAGTGGCCTACTACGTAGCAAAACCGCGATCCGCTTGTGAGGTTGGGTGAGACCTGAGAAAAAAGCGCGCCCAAGATACACCCCGGGATAGACTACGAGAGCGGATACCCCCCAGATGCCAACGAGTCCAGAGACCCGTACCAACGGCGAAACCATAAACTGGCTATACCCGAGTATTCCGTAGGGATACCCCAAAAAGAACTGGGTGCGCAGGTATTCATACGCCAACCAAAAGCAGAGCTGTACAAGAAATCCGTAACGAGGAAAAGCTCGGTCGGCTAGCTTAAGCGCTGGAAACAGCGCGGTAAAATACACCGCGTAAATGACCGGCACAATAAAAATGGCCAGTGGATGGAAGTTCAACAGCCAATAGTTGAAAAGCGAGTACGTGAGAAAACCGTACACGAAACCATAAGGAGCAATCATTCGCCAGGAAGCACGCCGAACAAGAAGCGGCAGCGGCAGTAGTGCAACAAAGCCAAGAAACCCGAAGCCGTAATGGTTGACAGGGTTGGGAAAAGCGGACGAGAAAAGCAGCGCAGCAGCTACGATGAGGCTAAGATCTACAGTTATTTTTTTTAGGTGTGACGGATTGCTCAAAGAGCCTTGTTTGTTCTGCTTCTGAGCTGAGAG
Source organism: uncultured Spirochaeta sp. (assembly GCA_964593085.1). Lineage (GTDB taxonomy): Bacteria > Spirochaetota > Spirochaetia > DSM-27196 > SLAA01 > SLAA01. The sequence continues at coordinate 170 of CAZQIK010000097.1, read as the reverse complement.
AGAAGCTTTTCTGGACCCATTACTCATTAGCCGAACTTCGAAGACTCCAAACGCTCTCTTTTAATTCACGGCCGGGCCGAAAAACCACAACACCGTGCGATTGAACACTCACGATTTCGCCAGTCTTCGGATTTCTTGCCTTTTCGCGCCCCTTGCGAGTGCGAACTTCA